>CAILDU010000189.1 GCA_903833055.1 uncultured Verrucomicrobia subdivision 3 bacterium
CGCGCGGCTGATGCAACCCCGTTGGGGTTGATTATTTTTGGGCGTGAACCTAGGGTAGCCGCTCCCGCCTTCGCTCCCGCTTCGCGGCGCTACGGCGCGGCAAGTCGCGGCAACCCTAGGCTGATGGATTCAATCCCTTTGGGATGGGGGACGACCGGTGCGTAAAGGAACACCCCAATTTCACCTCACGAACTGGCGCTGGTGTAGCGGCGGATGGAGTAGCGCCAGAACCATTCGGAAATTGCCGCCCACGCCAACCCCACGCCGAGCAGCAGTAACCACGCGTAGGGCGAACTGATTTTGTCGGCGAGCACTCGGGTCGGGACGTTGCTCACGAGCAGCACGGGCAGCGCAAAGGTGAACACGGCTTTGAACGCGCCCCGAAACGCGTCGTCCGGCATCCGCGCGATGTTAAACAGATTGTAATAGCCCCACACAATGCCTTGCGCGCGCACGGTCCAAAAACAAATCGTCGCCAAGATAAACATCAGCGAGTAATGAATCAAAATCCCAACGGCGCACAACGCCGCGAAGCCCGCGAACTGGCCGACGCTCGGATGCAGGTGTAATTGCATCGCCGCGTAGGTCATGACGCACACGGCGAACAGCGCATTCACGAATGCGCCCAAATCCACGACGCGTAGGGAGACGAGGAAGCGCGTGTTCACGGGCAGCAGCAAAAAGAAATCCATTTTGCCCGTGCGAACCAACTCGGACAAGTTGGTGCAGTTGGTGAGAAAAAATGCCTGGTAAAGTTGCTGAATAAAATTGCTCGCGCCGATGAGCAGGACGTATTGCCACTTCGTCCAAGTGCCGATGGAATCGGTTTGCGAGAACAGCACGGAGACGAAACAGATTTGCAGCCCGAACCAGAGGAGTTCGACGATGATCCACAAAATGAAGTTGCTCTTAAAGGACATTTCGCGCGTCACGGAATTTTTCCACAACGCGGCGTAGAGCGAAAGGTAGCGGGTGAGCGTTTTCATCATTCGACCGCGCCAGAATAATGAATGGAGGCGGCGCGAGGCGAGCGGCAAAATCAGCCGCGCGCACGGGCGAGGCACGGCTTCAATTCCGTATCCACGCGCAAAATATGATCCTGAATCCAGACATTGATAGTGGTATTCATTTCCACCAGCATGGGCGTGCGAAAACCTTCCTTCTGGGAACGCAGCTTGAAGCGTTGAAAGATTTGTTTGAAGTTTTCGTGCGCCTGACAATTTTTTTCATGCACCGGGCAGTTGTGGCTGGCCATGCACTTCTCCTCGTAGCTGAAATGGGATTCGATGTAGTGCTCGAGGAAGTCGAGGAATTTCATGATGATGGCCAGTTGCGCGGGCGTGGGATTGGAGTGCACGAGGAGGCTCTCAAACTGGTTAAGGTGGCGAATCAACGAGCGGTGCTGCTCATCAATCTCGGGCGAGCCGGTGGCGAACTGTTCGGTCCATAATAGCATAGTTGGGCAATTCTAGTTTGCGTTTCAAACTAACAACTTCCTGAAGTCAGGAACGAAACTACGATAGGCAAGGTGGCAAAGGTGAACTAACCGAATTTTGCCATAAACGCGGCAATAATTGTCCGTAAATTAAGGCCGGGGAAAATCACCAGAGGTCAGCCGCCAAAGGCCGAGTATTTTTTTACGCCGCGCGCCCACATGAAGCGCGCGAAGCCATAGGCGACGACGACCCAGAGGATTTGCGTCGCCATGCCCAGCGCGAGCGCGCCGCCAGTTATCTTGCCCATGTAAATTTGAATCGGGAAAAACATTTGATACGGGAACGGCGTGAGAAAGAGGATTTCATGCAAGCCGGGTTTCAAAACGTCGAGCGGGAATAAATGTCCGCTGGCGAGATATTCAAACGCGAACAAAATAAAGATGAAGGTGGAAATTTCGAGCAGCCAGAACGCGAGCATGGCCATCGCGTAGGAAATAAAGAATTGCAGCAGCGCGGTGAACACGAGCGAGACGAGAAATACCCCGAACGTCAGCGCGTCAGTTGGCGCGAGGAAGTATTGCCGGAAGCAGAAAATAAAAATGCCCAGCGGCACGGCGGCCATGCCGATAAACGCGAGTCGCCCGGAAAAAAAGAGGCACAGGCGATACCACAGATAATCAATCGGCTTGAGGAGAAACTGGCTGATGTTCCCTTCGCGAATGTCGGACGCGATTTGCCAATCGTCTTCGTTCACCGCCGTCATCACGTCCACGATGGCGACCATCATATAATAAAAAATCATCTGCGCCTCGGTGTAGCCGTTGTGCGCGCCGGTCTGCGCGTTGTCGTGGTAAATCGTGCGCCACAGCGACAGCATGGCGAACAGCGGGATGAAACTAAACAACGTGCGCGTGAGATAATTCACGCGATACTGCAAATTGTTTTGCAGACCGATGTTGATGACGTGAAAGTATTTTTTCATGCGCGCGGCGCAAAGAAATTTCCGCGCTCCGTCATGGCTCCGAGAGACGGAAGAATAAATTTCCCGTGGCGGAAGTAATCGTAATGCTGCTCACGCCATTCGTAGTGTTCACCGGATAACTGCTCGTCACCCAGCCGCTCGCGACGGCGAGATTGGTATTTTGTTGCAACGTCCAACTCGATGTCGGCGTCGCCCAAGAAATAACCACCGCGCCGGACGAATGCGTGATGCCGAGGGTCGGCGCGTTGGTCGTTTGCACGACGGCAATCAAAGTCCAAAAGCCGCCAGTCACAGAGTAATTGCCGCCGGAGGAAATGGATCCCGCGCCAAGTTGTCCGATGCTGCCGGTGACGGAATATTGCCCATTGCTGCTCGCGCCACCGCCACCGGGAATGACACTGGGATTGATGGAATAATTTTGCGCGCCAGCCACCAGAACGGAGGCTAGCCACAACCAAACACAAACCCATGGAAATTTTTGCTTCATCAAACGTCAATCGGTTCTGCCATTTTGCCGAGGCCGATTAGGATTAAGATTAAGATTAGGATTACGACGCTGCCAGCCTAAAGCGCGGTGGCTTTGATAGCGACGCGGATATTTTTTGGACATGAAGATGCGAGTGCGCACGGAATAATTTGTTTGCGGTGAACGACGTTACAAATTATTTTCAACGCCGTGCCGGAACGGAAGTCCGGCTTCATTTTTTTAAGGAAACTCTTACTCATGAATAAACCTCTAACGAGCGCAGAAGTGAACGAAATCGTAGCCGGTCTGAAGAAAATGTCCCGCAACCTTTGGTGGTGCTGGAATCAGGAAGCGCAGGATTTTTTCTACGAACTGTCGCCGCGCGGCTGGCAGAATATGTTTCACAACGCGGTCGCTGTGCTGCACGAAGTTTCGGATCAGGAATTGCACGCGCGCTTGCAGGACACGGCTTTCGCCGCGCGCGCGCGCAACGTGCTGCGCGAATTTGGCAATTACATGGGCGAGAAAAACACTTGGGCGCACGCGCACGCGGCCAAGCTCGAAAAAAATCCGGTCGCGTATTTTTCCGCCGAGTTCGGCTGGCACGAATCGCTGCCGATTTCTGCGGGCGGTCTGGGAATTCTCGCGGGCGACCACACGAAATCCGCGAGCGATCTCGGCCTCGGCTTTGTCGGCGTCGGTTTGTTTTATCGCGAAGGTTATTTCCAACAGGCGATTGATTCGAACAACTGGCAGACGGAATATTACAATCCGGTCGAACCGCACAACATCCCGATTGAACCGCTGCTGAACGCGGACGGCAAACGCCTGATTTGCGAAGTGGAAATCGGTTTGAACGCCGTGAGCTTTCAAGTCTGGCGCGTGAACGTGGGTCGCATTCCCGTTTATCTGCTCGACACAAATCTGCCGCAGAACGAACAGCTTTTCCGCGACCTGACCTGCCGCGTTTACGGCGGCGACAGCACGACGCGCATCATGCAGGAAATTTTGCTCGGCATCGGCGGCGTGCGTTTGCTGCGCGCGCTCGGCCACGCGCCATCCACGTTCCACATGAACGAAGGTCACGCGGCATTTCTCACGCTGGAACTGATTCGCGAAAAAATGGCGGCGGGCAAAACGTTTGAAGAAGCGCAGTTGTTGACGAAGCCGGAATGTATTTTCACCACGCACACGCCGGTCGAGGCCGGGCACGATCGCTTCACGCCGGAGTTGATGAACTACGCCTTGCAGCGTTATTTGTCGAATCAACTCGTGCCGTTCAATGACATTCTCGCGCTCGGTCGCGTGAAGCCGGAAGACGAACATGAACCGTTTTGCATGACGGTGCTCGCGCTGAAACTTTGCCGCGCGGCCAACGCCGTCAGCGAATTGCACGGGCAGGTCAGCCGCCACATGTGGCAGTCGCTTTACAACGTGCCGGAAGCCAAAGTTCCCATCGGTCACATCACGAACGGCATTCACTTGCTCGGTTGGATGAAAGGTCCCGTCCGCCAGTTCTGGCGGCGCAAGTTGACGGACACCGGCAACGGCGAGACCAAATTCTTACGCGAAAAAATTGGTTCCGACTGGTCGGTAATCATCAACGATCCGGAATTTTGGAAGAAGATGACGGATGCGGAATTTGTCACGGACGAAGAGCTTTGGGCACTGCGCTACAAACTGCGCCGCGAGTTGATTGAGTTCGCCCGCCGCAAATTGTTGCTCCAGCAGCAGCGCGTGACGCCCGGCGATTTCATCCGCTTCGATCATTTGCTGAATCCGGACGCGCTGACCATCGGCTTCGCCCGCCGCTTTGCGACTTACAAACGCGCGCCGCTGATTTTTCAGCAGTTCGACAACATCGTGAAACTCGTTCGCGACAAGCAACGTCCGGTGCAATTTATGTTCGCCGGCAAAGCGCATCCGCGCGATGACGACGGCAAGCGTTTCATTCAACAGATTATTCATTTGAGCAAGCACAGCGAACTTGCGGGCAATGTCGTCTTCCTTGAGAACTATGATATTCATGTCGCGCGCCAAATGGTTTCTGGTTGCGACATTTGGTTGAACAATCCGCGTCGTCCGCTCGAAGCGTCCGGCACGAGCGGCATGAAGGCGAGCTGCCACGGCTGCATGGGTTTCAGCATCATGGACG
>CAILDU010000190.1 GCA_903833055.1 uncultured Verrucomicrobia subdivision 3 bacterium
CACCGCGCCGGAAGTTTTCAATGCCGCACATTCGTGGGTGGAACTTTCCGATTTCGTTCCCGCGTCGCTCACCGGCACGGAGCATCCTGATAAATTTATCGCGGGCGTTTGCGCCGCCGGTCACAAGGCGATGTGGAATGCCAAGTGGAACGGCTATCCCGACGAAGCATTTCTCACGAAGCTGAATCCCAAACTCGCGCAATTGCGCAAGCGTCTCACCACGCGCGTTCACTCGATTGATCGCGCGGTCGGCGGGCTCACGCCGGCGTGGGCAAAGAAGACTGGTTTGACTGCGGGCATTCCCGTCGCGGTCGGTGCTTTCGATGCGCATCTTGGCGCGGTAGGTTCAGGCGTTGCGCCGGGAACGCTCGTGAAGATCATCGGCACGAGCACTTGCGATATTGCGATTGCGGCGAACACCAAGAAGCTCGCGGACGTTCCTGGCCTTTGCGGCATTGTGGACGGCAGCGTGTTGCCCGGTTACTTCGGGCTGGAAGCCGGTCAATCGGCGGTCGGTGACTTGTTCAACTGGCTGGTAAATTACATCGAGCCCGGCGGCAAGGAAGCGGGTTCGCACGTGGAACTCAGCAAGGGCGCGCTGAAATTGCAGCCCGGCGAGAGCGGTTTGCTCGCGCTGGATTGGAACAACGGCAACCGCACCATCCTCGTGGACCAGCGACTCACGGGTTTGTTAGTCGGCCAGACGCTTTACACGACACCAGCGGAAATTTTCCGCGCGCTCATCGAGGCGACCGCGTTTGGCGCGCTGACCATCATCAATCGGTTTGAGGAATACGGCGTGAAGATTTCGTCGGTGGTGAACTGCGGTGGCATCGCGGAGAAAAGCCCGCTGGTCATGCAGATTTACGCGGATGTGACGGGGCGTCCGATGAAAGTCAGCCGCTCGGCGCAGACCTGCGCTCTCGGCTCGGCCATCGCGGCGGCGGTCGTGGCGGGCGCACACAAGGATTACGCCACGGCGCAGAAGCGGATGACGGGCTTGAAGCCGAAAGTTTTCAAGCCGGATGCGAAGGCGCACGCGACCTACCAGGAACTTTACGCGCTCTACAAGCAACTGCACGACGCCTTCGGCACGCAGGACGGCGGCGGAAATCTTTATGGCGTGATGAAGAAGCTGATTGAGATTCGCGGGCGGGTGAGGAAATGATTTTAACCACGGATGGACACGGATTAACACGGATTGCTAAAATACAAACAGTTTAGATGAGTGGGAAAACTTTATATGACGTGCTTGGCGTTGAAAGGAACGCCACCGCAGAGCAAATACGCGCAGCGTATTTGCTTCGCAGCAAAGTTTTACACCCAGATAGATTTGACCAAAACAAACAACCGACTGAATGGAAGCTCGCGAACGAATTGGTGAAGGAGCTAAACAATGCTTACAGCGTTCTTCGCAATTCTTTAGATCGTGCTGACTACGACCGCACCCTGTCAGGACAATCTCAATCCGCCAGAACGACATCTTCACAGCAGCAAAACACCCAACGCAGTCAAACCAGTTCGCCGCCGCCAAGACCAGCGCCGAATGTGAAACTTGGAAAACTGCAATCTGGCAAAACCTATTTCGATTTACTTCCGCGCTCGATTCAAGAGCAACTCAAAAAGCGTGTCGCCGGCACGAACAAACATCAAGTGTCCGTGAAAATTTCAGGCGTTGGTGGAAACTATTTTCTCGGCGCTCTTTTCGTTGGTTGGTATTGGTTTCTTCTCGCATCGGCGAGCGACAGTCGTTGGAGTTCAGACGGATTTTGGTGGCTCTTGGCTTTCACTGGCTTGGTCGCGGTGTTGCAAGGATTCAATACCGATTGGATTTTGAATTGGTATCGCTCTCCACTTCGATACCGGCTTTTTATCACGCCGATTTACATCATCAAAACACACTGGGATGAAGTTTCGTTTTGGCCTCTTTGGGAAGTCACGGGAATGAACGCAACTCACAAATACACGAATGGGATTTACCAAGGCACTGACTTAACAATGTCGTTCAAGGACCAAACTGAAAACCTGAAAATTTCTCCACCAGAAGCCTATGACCGGATGCGTGAAGCAATGCGCGCCTTCACACAAAAAATTCAAACAGCCCGCGAACAACAAGATTGGCAGTATTTTTTTGACCAAGATGATTTTCGAGAATTTGACTCGGACAAAATTTCGACGACTCGGACTCGACACGTCTCGCAACGCACAATAGTTACGTTTGCCGCGTCTTTTCTTTTGTCAGCCATTCTTTTTGGCGTTGCTTACGGCATGAATACGCGCAGTCCTGGCTCACCTGTCTCGACTTATACTCCGCCGCCGACACCGACCTATTCTCCACCCGCTCGTCAGCCAAATCCTTTTGATGTTGCCGAGGCGCAACTCAAAAAGAAATCGCAGCCTGCCTTTTCCGAGCCAGAGCAACCAACGCCAGAACAAGGCGGCATGGAATACGGTGACAGCTATGTAAATTCTACTGGCACAACAGCGCCTCTAAAAATCACAACACGCGCTTCGGATGGAAATTATGTAATGAAGGTTGTGAATTGGGACACGGGGGAATTTGTCGCATCGTATTTTATAAATCGCGGTAGCACTCTTTCAATTGAGCTTCCGCTTGGTTCTTACAAATTAAAGTTTGCGAGCGGTGATAAATGGTATGGCACAAAATTTCTCTTTGGGCCACGAACGAGTTATAGCTACATCCCTGACAAGATGACGTTTTACCTTTCAGGAGATTATGCAAGAGGACATCGAATTGAACTTATTCCGCAAGTTGGCGGAAATTTGGATACGCGTCCGATGAGTTCAGTTGATTGGTGAAATCCGTGTTAATCCGTGTCCATCCGTGGTTAAAAACTTTTTGATTTATGTTGGAAAAATTAAAAGCTGAAGTCTGCCGGGCGAACTTGGATTTGGTTCGCAAAGGCTTGGTCATCGAAACGTGGGGCAACGCCAGCGGCGTGGATCGCGCGCGCGGCCTCATGGTCATCAAGCCGAGCGGGGTGCCTTACGATGGCATGTTACCGAAACACATGGTGGTCGTTTCGCTCGCCGACGGCAAAGTGGTCGAGGGAAATTTGAAACCAAGTTCCGACACGGCGACGCACTTGGTTTTGTATCGCGCATTCCCGAAAATCGGCGGCGTGGTGCACACGCATAGCTTATTTGCGACCGCTTGGTCACAGGCGCAGCGCGGCTTGCCGAGCTACGGCACGACGCAGGCGGATTATTGGTATGGCGACGTGCCGTGCACGCGTTTACTGAAACCGACGGAAATCAAAAAAGATTACGAGGCAAACACTGGCGAAGTCATCGTGGAGACGTTCAAGAAATTAAAATTTGATCCGCTGCAACATCCGGCGGTGTTGGTGGCGAGTCACGGACCGTTCACTTGGGGCAAAGATGTCGCGGATGCGGTTCACAACGCGGGTGTTTTGGAATTCATTGCGCAGCTCGCGAGTGAAACTTTGAAGATCAATCCAAAGTTAAAGCCGATGCAGCCGGTGTTGCTGGATAAACACTTTTTGCGGAAGCACGGTCCGGGCGCGTATTACGGACAGAAGTAGTTAAAACACATGACTAACATTTTCTTCGCAAACGCGGGCCGGCTGCTTATTATGTTTAGAAATAAACTTTCAACCAACGCACACACCATGAAAAAAATTATTCAACTTATCACCCTCACGTCGCTGGGAATTTTCGCGGCGGCATTAACTGGTTGCAACACTATGTCAAACACACCAAAAGGAACTATTACCAAAGCAGACTTCGGCACGACGCCTGACGGCAAAGCCGTGGAACTTTACACGCTCGTCAACAGCCATGGCATGACAGCGACCATCATGACTTACGGCGGCATTGTCACGTCGCTCAAAGTGCCGGACAAGAACGGCCACTTCGGTGATGTCGTGCTGGGCTACGATAATCTGGACGGCTATCTGAAGAGCACGCCGTATTTTGGCGCGTTGATCGGTCGTTATGGCAACCGTATTGCCAAGGGAAAATTTTCGCTCGACGGATTGGAATACACGCTGGCGACGAACAACGGTTCCAATTCGCTTCATGGCGGCTTGAAAGGGTTTGATAAG
>CAILDU010000191.1 GCA_903833055.1 uncultured Verrucomicrobia subdivision 3 bacterium
CGATTTCACGGTGGAAGCGCTCGAAGCGCTGATGAATTTTTCGTGGCCAGGCAATGTGCGCGAGCTGCGGACGGCGATTGAACACGCTGTCGTTTTAAGCCGCGGCGAACGAATCGCATTGCGCGATTTGCCGCCGTCGGTGCGCGGAGAAAATTCCGGCGGCGGCGCAAAATTATTTCAGAGCAAAGCGGTGACGGTGAAAGATGCGAAGCAACAATTGATTGTTCGCGCATTGAAAGAAACCGGCGGCAACCGCACGCGCGCGGCGCAAAAAATCGGCATGAGCCGGCGGACGTTTCACCGGAAATTGCACGAGTATCACTTGGAAGGATTTTAATCATGTTAAATTCAGAACGGATTCAACACTTCATTCACGCGCTGGAAGTCGGAAAGTTTTCGCGCTGGTTCCAACTGTTGCCGCTGGCGCTAGCAGTCATCGGGTTGGCGGTGCTTTACGATTTGAATGCGTATCGCGGATTCAATTCCGTGGAGGCGATGGACGCGGCGCAGGTGGCGCGCAACGTGGCGGATGGCAAAGGTTATACGACCGATTTCATCCGGCCGTTCAGCGTTTATCTTGTCCAAAAACATAATCACGAACTGCACGCGGGTGAAATTCAGACGACCAATGCCGTGGACTTCGCCCAGCTCAACGGCGCGCATCCCGACCTCGCGAATGCGCCGGTGTATCCGACCGTGCTGGCGGGACTGATAAAATTTTGGCAACCAAAATGGGTGGTGGAAATGCGCAAACCATTTTGGTCGGAGGGCGGACGATTCCTGCGTTATCAGGCGGAATTTCGCATCGCGATTTTTAACCAACTTTTGCTGCTCGTGGTGGTGGCGCTGACATTTTTCATCACCAAAAAATTATTTGATGTGCAAGCCGCGTGGCTGACGACGCTGCTGACGTTGGGCGCGGATTTACTTTGGAAATTCAGCGTGTCCGGCCAATCCACCTTGCTGCTGCTCGTGATTTTTTTAAGTTTGGTTTGGTGTTTAATTAAAATTGAAGAACTCGGTCGCACGGAAAATCCATCCGTGCGAAAACTATTTATTTTCGCCGTCACCGCTGGACTTGTAGTTGGCGCGGGCATGTTGACGCGTTATGCGTTCGGCTGGACGATTGTGCCGGTGATAATTTTTCTCACGCTCTTCGGCGGCGTGCGGCGACCGGGCTTGGCGGTCGCGGCGTTTCTGGCATTCGCCCTCGCGGTGACGCCGTGGCTCATCCGCAATCTCGCCGCGAGCGGCACGCTCTTCGGCACGGCGGGCTACGCGGTGGTGGAAGGAACGTTTGCGTTTCCCGGTTCGCGACTGATGCAGTCGGTCAATCCCGATCTGACTTCGGCTTACTGGGTGCGGCCTTACTTGAGCAAATTCATGGGCAACATCCGGCCCATTTTGCAAAACGATTTGTTGCGCGTCGGCGGCAATTGGGTCGCCGTATTATTTTTTGCCGGACTGCTGCTGGGCTTGCGAAACGTCGCCGCGCGCCGATTGCGCTACTTCACGATGATGTGCCTCGGCGTGTTCGCCGTGGCGCAGGCATTGGGGAAAACCCAGCTTTCCAACATCGCACCGGAAATTAATTCGGAAAATTTGCTCGTGCTGCTCACGCCGCTGGTGGTGATTTTTGGCGTCGCCTTTTTTCTCACGCTGCTCAACCAGATGAAAACGCCGTCGCCGCAAATCCGCCTCGCCGTCATCGGCGTGATGGCGGTCATCTCCTGCCAGACGCTCATCGCGAACCTGCTACCGCCGAAAAGTTCGCCCGTTTCCTATCCGCCTTATTATCCGCCGGAAATCCAAAAAATTTCCGGTTGGATGCACCCGGACGAACTTCTGATGAGCGACATCCCGTGGGCCGTCGCTTGGTATGGCGACCATCAATGCGTCTGGAACACCGTCAATTCCCAATACGAATTTTTTCAGTTCAACGACTACGTCAAACAGGTTCGTGGACTTTACCTCACGCTCGATACGCTCAATGGAAAATTATTCACCGAATGCCTGCAAGGCGGCGTGGACAGTTGGGGAAATTTTTGCTTGAAGACCGTCGCCGCCAACCAGATTCCGCCGCAATTTCCGTTACGCACCGCGCCCTACGGTTTGCTTTCCGGCTTGTTTCTCACCGACCGGCAACGCTGGGAAGCTCAATAGAATCAAGCCGCTGCGCGTTTCAGCCGATCTGCGATGCCCGACCATTCCGGCGAATCCGGCGGTGCTTCCACGACAATCAACTGCGCGCCCGCCGCATCGCAACGATGCAACTCCGCGTAAAGTGCGCGCGCAAACGCCTCCGCATCGTGCGGCATCACGCTCACGTCGGAAAACTTTTCGCCCGCCGGAATTTTCGTGTGCGCGATGATGAAACAAGTGGCGAGTGGCGAGTGACGAGTGGCGAGTTGAGATTTCAAATCCTCGTCATCGTTCCAATTCAAAACCACCAGTTTTGCTTTCGGTGAATAATGTTTCTCCAGCAGTCCCGGACTACGCAGCGATTTTTCTGAACTCTGAACTCTGAACTCTGAACTCTGAACTTCGCCGCAGACGGCGGCGAGCGATTCTACGTGGATCATGCCCGGACGCAAAACGCGCGGCGGCGAAACGGACAAATCTAATACCGTGGATTCAATTCCGACTTGCGATTGACCGCCATCCACGATGAGCGAAATTTTTCCACCGAGTTGCGCGCGGACGTGTTCCGCATTCGTCGGCGAAATCTGGTTGGACAAATTTGCGCTCGGCGCGGCGAGCGGAAAACCACATTCACGAATAACCGCCTGCATGAACGGATGACTCGGCCAGCGCACGCCGACGGTGTCGCCACCGGCGGTAACGGCGTTGGGAATTTTTTCCGCACGCGGCAAAACTAAAGTCAGCGGGCCGGGCCAAAATGATTTTGAAAACATTTCTGCCAGCGTGGAAAAATCTTTTACGCAAGCGCGCGCCATTTCATTCCCGGCGACGTGGACGATGATTGGATTATTTGTCGGACGACCTTTGATTGCAAAAATTTTGGCGACGGCTTTTTCATCCAGCGCATTCGCAGCGAGGCCGTAAACGGTTTCCGTCGGCAGCGCGACGACTTCGCCAGCGCGCAACAGTGCGGCGGCACGGCGGACGGCTTTTTGGAAAAGCTCCGGCGTGTGGGTTGGAAGGATTTCAGCGACCACGGCTTATTCGTAGCGCAAAGCTTCAATCGGGTCGAGCCGCGAAGCTTTCCACGCGGGATAAAAACCGGACACGATGCCGATAGCGGCGCTGGAAATACAGGCGATGCCAATCCACGCGAACGGCGTTAATGTCGGCCAGCCGGTGAAGTGCGAGGTGATGGTCGCCGCGCCCATGCCAAGCGCGATTCCCAAAATTCCGCCGAACGCACTCAGCGTGACGGCTTCAATCAAAAATTGAATCAGGATGTCGCGACCGCGCGCGCCGACGGCCATGCGGATGCCGATTTCACGCGTCCGTTCCGTGACGCTGACAAGCATGATGTTCATGATGCCGATGCCACCGACAATGAGCGACACGCTCGCAATCGCGCCCAGCAAAATGGACATGATGCGGGAAGTGGAAGTCGCCATCTGCATCAATTCAAGCTGGCTGCGAACGGTGAAATCCGGTTCCGCACTTTTGTGCCGGTCGAGCAACAGCGTGTTGATGTCCGCCTGCACTTGATTGATGGTGTCCTTGCTCGCAGCCTGCACCATGATGGAATTGACGAACGTGCGTTTCGACAATCGTCTCATGTGACTGGTGTAAGGAATGATTACGACGTCGTCCTGATCTTGGCCGAACAAATTAAATCCCTTCGACTCCAACACGCCGACAACTTTGAACGGAATGTTGCGAACAATGAGCGTCTGGCCAATCGGATCGTCGTTGACGAACAACTGATCAACAACGGTTTTTCCGATGATGGCAACTTTCGACAGGCCACGCACGTCGCCCTCGGTGAACATCCCGCCGTTCGCGATGTCCCAATCGCGAATCTGCGGATAATCCGGCGACTCGCCGAGAATCTGCGTATTCCAGTTCTGACCGTTCGCCAAAATTTGCGCGCGGTCGCGGACTTCGGGGCTGACGGCGACAACATTGGCAACTTCATTTTTAATCGCGCGCGAATCTTCCACCGTCAACGTCGGCGCGCTGCCCCAGCCGCCCTTCATGCCGCCGCTGCTGAAATTGCCAGAGAAAACTGTGACAATGTTTTGTCCAAGGCTCGCAACTTTGTCTTCGACCTGTTTCGTCGCGCCCGTCGTGATGCTGACCGACGCGATGACGGAGCCGACGCCGATGATGACGCCGAGCATCGTGAGCAGCGAACGCATTTTGTTCCGGCGCAATGCGCGACCGGCGAGTTTGAATGGCGCGAAAAATTTCATGCGAGCTTCACGGCTTGTTGCGCTTCACGCAAATTCCTCAGTTCATTTTCCGCGATAAAACGGTCGGCAACTTTTTCGTCCGTCAAAATTTTTCCGTCGCGCAAAATAATCATGCGTTTCGTGTAACGCGCCACGTCGAATTCGTGCGTGACCATGATGATGGTGATGCCGGCGTCGTTCAGTTTTTGGAACACGCCCATGATTTCGATGCTCGTCTGGCTGTCCAAATTTCCCGTCGGCTCGTCGGCGAGGAGCAGCGATGGCTGGTTCACGAGCGCGCGCGCGATGGCGACGCGCTGCTGTTGTCCGCCGGAAAGCTGGTTGGGCTTGTGGTCGGCGCGGTCAGCCAACCCGACGAGCGCCAGCGATTTTTCAGCGCGTTCCTTTTGTTCGGCAGAGGTGACGCGCTTGGAATTATAAAGCATCGGCATCTCGACATTTTCCAGCGCGGTCGTGCGCGAGAGCAGGTTGAAACCCTGGAAAACAAAGCCGATTTTGTCGTTGCGGATTTTTGCGCGCTGGTCGCGGTCGAGCGTGGAAACGTCCAAGCCGTCGAGAAAATAATTTCCGTTCGTCGGCCGGTCGAGGCAGCCGATCATGTTCATCAACGTGCTTTTGCCGGAACCACTCGAACCCATGATGGCGACAAATTCGCCGGGCTGGATGTCGAGCGAGACGCCGCGCACGGCGTGGACATCCACTTCACCGGTGCGGTAAATCTTGTGGATGTCCGAAAGTTTTATGACAGCGTTCGTCTGCACAGAATTAAGTTAACGACGTGGAAATCCGCCGCCGAACGGACTGGACGAGCCGGACGTGGAATTTTGCGCGTCACTTTGGGCGACGCTAGAAACGACTTTATCGCCTTCTTTCAAGCCGTCCACAATCTCGGTGAAAATGCCGTCGGTGATGCCAATCTTAATCTGCATCGGCTTCAACTGCGGCGCGTTGTCGCTGCCCGCGAGCATATAAACCGTGCGCAAACCGCGTCCGCCTTTGTTTTTATGTTGCGCTTTGCTGGTCGCAACGTCATTGGTTTGCACCACGCCACCAACCTCGTTCGTCAGCACCACCGCGCCGTCCGGCGGACGAAAACGCAACGCGACATTGGGGATTTTCAACGCGTCTTCCCGTTGCGCGACGATGACGGAGACATTCGCCGTCATGCCCGGTTTCAATTTGTAATCCGCATTCGTCACGCTGATGACCGTGTCGTAGGTGACGACGTTGTTGACGGTGATGGGTGAGTTGCGCACCTGCGCCACCTCGCCGTGAAACGTGCGCGTCGGATACGCGTCCACCGTAAAATCCACGCTCTGTCCCTCGACCACGCCGCCGATGTCGGCCTCGGCCACGTTGGAATCAATCTGCATTTTCGTCAGGTCGTTCGCGATTTGAAAAATGGTCGGCGTGTTGAAACTGGAGGCAACCGTCTGGCCTAATTCCACCGCGCGCGAAATTACCACGCCGTCCACGGGCGAAACAATTTTGCAATAATTCAAGTTCACCTGCGAATTGCTCAACGACGCCTGCTTGATTTTCACCGTCGCCTCGGCCGAATGCAATGAGGCGCGCGCGATGTCATAATCCGAACCGGAAATTAATTTGTTCGTGAACAGCTCGCTGCTGCGGTCGTATTGCACCTGCTGCAATTCCAGATTCGCGCGCGCGTTCGCGAGATCCGCATTTGCCTGCTCCACGGCGGCTTGATACGTCGAAGGGTCAATTTCCGCAAGGATTTCACCCTTCGTCACCGGCGAATTGTAATCCACATACAATTTGCTGATGCGACCGGAAACCTGACTGCCGACCGTGACGTTCACGACCGGATTCAGCGTGCCGGTGGCTGTGACCGTGGCCGTGAGTTCGCCGCGCGTCGCCGCGACGGTGTTAAAAGCCAGCGTGTCGCTGCCGCCGTGGCGGAAATAAAAATACGCGCCTACGCCCAGCGCGAGAATGAGCGCGAGCCAAATCCATTTCCACCATCCACCGCTAGTTTTTTCCGGCATAAAATAAATAGTTAAATCCGCCCATGCAGACCATGGTTGTAATCCACAAGTTACGATAAATTCCGGTCGCGTAGCAATTTCAGTTTCTGCCTTTCCAGATCGGGCTGGCGGAATTAGTAAAAAACTTTGTAACCGGCATCCGGCGGCGGCGTCTGCCTTTTTGTAGTCCAATATAAACAACAACCAAAACAATATTAATATGAAGAAACTAATCCTCGCCGCCGTCGCACTTTGCTTTGCCACCGCCCTCGTGGTTCAAGCCCAGGACGCCGCCCCGAAAAAGGCGGGTCACAAACTGACGCCAGAACAAAAACAGCTCCAGGCCGACATGCTGGCCAAATACGACACCAACAAAGACGGCAAGCTCGACAAGACGGAAAAATCCGCCATGTCGGCTGAAGACAAAGCCGCTTGGGCCAAAGCTTTCCCGAAGCCGGCAAAAAAGAACGCCCCCACCGACGCCCCGGCGACGGATGCGCCCAAGGCTGATGCCGCGAAGTAATTAAATTACTTTTTTAAGTTCTCACCACGCTCCGCTGAAAATTCAGCGGGGCGTTTTTATTGACTGAAACGACAAATCGCCGGACGCGCTGCGTCCGGCGATTTGTCATTATCTTCAAAATGGTGGTGCTTTCTGAATACTGCTCGAAATTTCTTTCAAGGACAAGCCTCGCTGTGAGGCGTTTTACCCTATCCCCGCACCTGTCCCCACGGCGGGGACACCCCTTGA
>CAILDU010000192.1 GCA_903833055.1 uncultured Verrucomicrobia subdivision 3 bacterium
CGTTTTTTTCACCACGGTCCGCCTCCCGCAGGATGCGAATCTTGTCTTCCGTCGTATACCGTTTGCCTTTCATCGTCTGGTCCTTTCTTGTGGCCCAGACTAACACATCAACTGGCCTGAAAAAGCCGAGTCACATCAGTCTCGCGAGCGCAATTATTCTCGACGCGGAACTCATGGGTGTGGAAAGCATTTTGTGCATCGAACGCCTGCGCCGCCGCGATAAAAAAACGCCCATCATCGCCTTCACGGAACTCGCGCAGGCGGATTGGGAAGAAGAGGCTTTCTTGCACGGCGTCTCGCACGTTTTGACCAAGCCGGTGCGGCAACGGCTTTTGAATTCCGTGCTGGAAAAATTGTGGCTCGCACCCGTCGCGCCGCGTCCGGTGACCAATGTTCCCGCTGGCAACACCGCTATTTTTGCGCGCACCACTGTGGATCACAATGCCGGTGGCCGTTTCGTGAATGCCGCGCAAACGCTCGATGTGCTGCGCGATTTCTCGCCCATCCTCACGCACTCGCTCGACGCGGAAGCGATGCTGAAACAGTTTTTGCAATTTCTCCGTGAAATGTTGAGCGTCAATCGCGTCGCCATTTTTCTGAACCGCCCTTGCTCGCCGCTGACAGAAGTCATTTCGCCCGAAGACAGCCGCAGGCTGCGTTCGGCGGCTGCGATTGGTCTCGCGAATGGTTTGCTGGAACATTTCGAGTTGTCGCTCGATTCCGGCATCGGCGCGCAAATCGCCAAGCTTGGTCGCATTTTACGCCGCGACAGCGACGAGGCGCGTTTGGACGCCGAGGCGCAAAAGGAATTTGAACTGCTCGGCGCGCAAGTCGCCGTGCCGATTCCGAGCCGCGACCAGATTATCGGCGTCGCCATTTTCGATGGCCGCGTCACCGGTGAACCGCTGGTGAATGTGGAGTTGGAATTAATTTTTCATCTGCTCGAACAAGTTGGCCTCGCGCTGCGCAACATCTGGTTGCACGACCAGCTCGCGAGCAATCACGAAATGATGACCGACGTGCTGCGCGAATTGAGCAGCGCGTGCGTCGTCGTCGGACGTGATTTGAAAGTGCTGCACGCGAACAAAGCTGCGCGCCGCCATTTTGGTCGCAAAAACGAACGCACCGGCAAATTGGAATTCAGCGATTTGCCGCCGACGCTTGGTTCAAAAATTTATCAGGTGCTCAAGACCGGCGCGGCGCTGGAACCGTTTCGTTACGAACCGGAAAATTTTCCCGGCACCGTTTACAAGATCAGCGTGCTGCCGTTTCAGCGCGGCAATTCCACCGTGCCCGTTTCCGCGCTGCTCACCGCCGAAGATTTGAGCGAGAGCGAACAGTTGAGCCGCCTCGAAGTCGAAGCGGAAAGCCTGCGCCTCATCAAATCCATGTCGTATCGTTTGGTGAATGAAATCGGCAATGCCGTCGTGCCGCTTTCCACGCATCATCAACTGCTCAACGAACGTTTTGATGATCCGGATTTCCGCAAGTCGCTTGATGGCGCGCTCGGCGACAGCATCAAACGCATCATGCGTTTGAACAATCAAATGCGGTTTCTCGCGCGTGAAGGCCAGTTCGAGCAGGAAAGTTTTCCCATCGGCAAACTCGTTGAGGAAGCGTATCTCGAAGCCACGCGGCATCAGCCCGTCAGCGGCGCGCATTTGAAATTTGAAAATTTTGACAAGCAACTCGCCGTCGTCGGTGACCGCGCGGCGTTGAAACACGCGCTGGCGGAAATCATGTTGAACGCGCTGCAATCCAATCCGCAGAATCCGCAGATTGACGTGACGCTGCGCGCCGTCGGCAACAACGGTGACCGCTCCGTGACGATTGAAGTGCACGACAACGGCGGCGGATTTAGCAGCGAGACCGCGCGCAAAGTGCCCGCGCCATTTTTCACCACGCGCGTGGGCGGCGTGGGCCTGGGCCTGACCGTGAGCCAGAAAATCATCGAGACGCACCACGGCCGGTTGGAAATCGTGCCGTCGCCCGCCGGCGTCGTCCGCGTTTCACTGCCGATGGGCAATGCAGCGGGGGTTTGAAATTCATTGCCGCAAAAAGGCGCAGAAGGCACAAAAAGGGGGCGGATTTTTTCTTTTGCGCTTTTTGCGCGTTTTTGCGGCTCATCAATAATACTTCCCCGCAAGTTTTGACTTTTGCGGACGCCGCCGGTCGTGTTCAATCAGTGGCTTATGGACATGACCCATCCCCTCACGACGACGGCGTTTGAACTGCCGGGCTTTCGCATCACGAAATCGTTCGGCGTGGTGCGCGGCATCATGGTGCGGTCGCGCTCGGTCATCGGCAATTTCGGCGCGCAAATCCAGTCCATCTTCGGCGGCAACATTTCCATCTACACGAACCTGTGCGAACGCGCGCGCGAGGACACGTTCAATCTCATGCTCACGCACGCCGGTCAGCTCGGCGCGAACGCGGTGATCGGCGTGCGCTACGACGCCACGGAAATCGCGCCCGGCATCACCGAAGTCTTGTGCTACGGCACAGCGGTCTTCGTGGAAAAAGCGTGACGCGCGATGAAGGCGTTGAGTCCAGACAGTCTTCTCGGACGGTGGTTGAGCAAAATCGCCGCGGCGATTCTGCGTCGGCCGCATTGGTTTTTCTGGCCGCAAGTGGTTTTGTTTTTTCTGTGCGTCGCGGTCACGGTGAAATTTCTCCAGTTCGATACGGATCGAAATAATCTGGTCGGCGGCAACCAGCGTTATCACCACAACTTCCTCGAATTCCAAAAAGAATTTCCGCAGCAAGACGATTTGGTCGTCGTGGTGGAAAGCGAAAACGTAGAAAAAAACCGGCAGTTCGTCGAGCGGCTCGGCGCGAAGCTGGAAGCGGAAACGAACCTGTTCAAAGATGTTTTTTACAAGGGCGATCTGGCGATGATGGGTAGCAAAGCCTTGTTGTTCGCGCCGGAAAGCGATCTCGCCGGTTTGCGCGACACGCTGAAAAGTGATTTGCCGTTCATCCAAAAATTTTCGCAGACGACGAATCTGGTTTCCTTTTTTGAACTGGTCAATTCGCAGTTCCGCACGGCGAAGCGCGAGACGAACGCGCAAAATGATGCGCTGATAAAATCGCTGCCGGCGCTCGACCGCATTTTGCAGCAGGCAACGGAAAGTCTCGAACGGCCCGGCACGCCGCCGTCGCCGGGCGTGACGGCGTTGTTTGCGGCGGGCGATGAATCCACGGCGGGCACTTACATCACGTTCAATCACGGAAAAATTTTTCTCATCACCGCGCACGCGCCGAGCGATGACTTGAACGATGCGGCGGTGGAACGTATCCGCGCTTTGGTGCAGCAAACACGGTCGGAAGTCACCGGCGTCAACGTGGGACTCACAGGCGAATCGGTTTTGGAACACGACGAAATGGCGCAGTCGCAAAAGGACACAACCGTCGCGGGAATCGTGTCGCTGATTTTGTGCGCGATTATTTTTATTTACGGCTACAACGAAACGGGTCGCCCCATCAAAGCGATCATCTGTCTGCTGTTCGGACTGGCTTACACCTTTGCGTTCGCCACGGTGACGGTCGGCCATCTGAACATTTTGACGATTACGTTCCTGCCAATGTTAATCGGGCTGGCGATTGATTTTGGCGTGCATTTGATTACGCGTTACGAAGAGGAATTGCGCCACGGAAAAACGGAAGCGGAGGCGTTGACGAAGGCTATGGTGTTCACGGGACAAGGAATCATCATGGGCGCGCTGACGACGGCGGGCGCATTTTTCGCAATGTGGTTCACGGATTTCAAGGGCATCAAAGAAATGGGTATCATCTGCGGCGGCGGCCTGATGATTTGCCTCGTGCCGATGTTGACGCTGCTGCCGGTGATGCTGCTGCGCGGACGGCAAAACGTCATTGACCATCAAATTCAATTTGCCGAAATCCGGCGCGCGAAGATTGAAAGTTTTTGGCTGGAACGTCCGACGATGGTTGCGTTGGTGATTCTCGTCATCAGCACGGCAGCGGCGCTTGAAGCGCGCAAAGTTTATTTCGATTACAATTTGCTGAACATGCAGAGCGCCGGATTGCCCGCCGTCGTGTATGAACAGAAGCTGATTGATTCGGCGGACAAATCGGTTTTGTTCGGCGCGGTGGTCGCAACCAATCTCGACGAAGCCGTGGCGCTGGAGAAAAAACTTCGCACGTTGACGAACGTGGTCGCGGACGTTGAATCCATCGCGGGCTTTTTGCATCAGGATCAGAATGCAAAATTGCAATTGATCACCGACATCAAGGCGACCGTCGCACCGCTGGATTTCAACGCGCCGGATATGCGACCGGCGGACATTTACGCGTTGAGCCGGACGCTGTATTCGTTCTCCGGTTATCTTGGCGCGGCGCTGGAAGAAGTCAGTAAAACGGATGTAGATTTGGCGCACCAACTGACGGCGCTGCAAAAAACCGTGCTCGATTTGCGCCGCGCGATGCTCGCAGGCGACAACCCGGCATTGGCCGAACACGCCGAAAAATTGAGCGTTTATCAGCAGGCGCTGTTTGACGATTTGCGCGTGACGTTTCAGACGTTACAACAGCAGGACGACCGCGCGCCGCTGCGGATTGATGATTTGCCGCCCGCCTTACACGACCGTTTCGTCGGCGTGACGGGGAAATTTCTATTGCAGGTTTATCCGAAAAAAAATGTCTGGCAACATGACCACCAAAAAGAATTTGTGGAAACGTTGCGCCGCCAACTCGACCCGCAGGACACCAATCTGCCGAACATCACCGGCACGCCGGTGCAGCTTTTGGAATACACGACGCTGCTCAAAGACAGCTATATCACGGCGGCGTGGTATTCGCTCGCAGCCATCGCGGTCATGGTATTTTTCCATTTCCGCAGTTTGACGGCGGTGATTTTGTCACTGATTCCGGTCGGGCTGGGAACATTGTGGCTGGTTGGCTTGATGGGCTGGAACCATGTGCCATTTAATCCGGCAAACATCATGACGCTGCCGCTCGTCATCGGCATCGGCGTCACGAACGGCATTCACATTTTGAATCGCTACGCCGAGGAGCGCACACCGGGAATTTTGGCGCGCAGCACGGGCAAAGCCGTGCTGGTGTCGGGATTGACGGCCATCGCGGGATTCGGCAGTCTGATACTTGCGCAACATCGCGGCATCCACAGTCTTGGCTACATCATGTCCGTGGGTATCGCGATGTGTATGATTGCAGCGCTGACATTTTTACCCGCGCTGTTGAATTTAATTGGCCGTTGGCAACCGTTGGTAAAAAATAAAAAACCCGATGTTGGAAACGCAGCACCAACACCGGGTCAGGAGGAACCGAGGAAAAACCCTCAATTGAAACAAATCTAGGCGATAATCGTCCAAAGTCAATCTCAATGTTAAATACGCCCAATTTCAAGCTGTAACAACGATGTCCACGAGCCAAATAACGATAACGAATAAATGCAAAAACCCGGCGCGCGCGCGCCGCTGGTTATTGTGGCTGGCATTTATTCTTCTGCTCCCGCGCATTTGCCAGCAAAGTCACGCCACCGAAACCAACAATTTTGGAAATAACTTTGGATTTATTTTTGACCGTTTCAATCTCACGTTGGAACAAGGTTATCGCACCGAAGCTGCCGGACCGTTTTATTATTCGCAGCAAACCGAGGATGAAAACACTTTCGCGTTCCCGCCATTTTTTTCGCATGTCCGCAATCCGTCCGTCGAATACACCAATTATGACATTTTGTATCCGCTGCTGACGCGGATGCAATACGGTCAGGAATGGCGCTGGCAATTTTTCCAGCTCATCAGCTTTTCCGGCGGACAGGAAGCGAACGACGCCACGAAAACGCGCCACACATTTTTCCCGTTTTATTTTTCGCAGCGCTCCACGACCGATACCAATCTGAACTACACCGCCGTCTTCCCGTTTTATGGCACGATTAAAAACCGGCTGTCGCGCGACGAAATTTTTGTGGTGATGTTTCCGATTTACAGTGAGACACGGAAAAAAGATGTCGTGACGGATAATTATCTTTATCCATTCGGCGCCATCCGCAATGGCGACGGCATGCATGGCTGGCATATCTGGCCGCTGGTTGGCCGTGAAAATAAAATCCCCACGCTCAACACCAACGGCTTTGGCGATGTCAGCGTCGTGGCTGGCTACGACCGTTCTTTTTATCTCTGGCCGCTTTGTATCATCCAAGACAATCGCCTTGGCACAGATGCGCCGGAACAAATTTTCATTACACATAAAGCGAGTGTGACCGGCCACCGAAAAACCAACGTGCCGGAAAAATTTCGCGCAAGCATTCCGCTGTTCGTTTACAGCCGGGCGCCGGAACTGGATTTAACGACGGTCATCTGGCCGTTTTTTACCTGGATTGACGAGCGCGGAAAAAAATACCACGAATGGCAGGGGCCGTGGCCGTTTGTCATTTTTGCGCGCGGCGAAGGCAAAACCACTTCGCGTGTTTTTCCCTTATTTCAAACCTCGCACAACGCCGTCAAGGAAAGCGATTTTATCCTTTGGCCGCTTTATACTTATAAAGCGACGCATTCGGATCCGCTGGATTATCGGCGGACGCGGGTGGCTTTTTATCTTTACGAAAATACGCTTGAACGCAGCACGCAGACGGGCATCTCCAAACATCGCGTGGATATGTGGCCATTCTTTACCTGGCATCGCGATTTCGATGGCAACGAGCATTTGCAAGTGCTCGCGCTACTCGAACCGATTTTGCCGGGCAACGATGCCATCGAGCGTAACTGGTCGCCGCTGTGGTCGCTCTGGCGCGCAGAAAAAAATCTTAAAACTAGCGCCACCAGCCACTCGTTGCTGTGGAATTTATATCGCTCCGAAGCCGCGCCGGCGCACAAAAAAGTCTCGCTCCTGTTCGGTCTTTTCCAGTATCAATGTGACGGAGAAGTTAAACGGAAAAAGCTGTTTTACCTCACTGTTTCCAAGACAACCGCCACCGCCCAATGAACCGCGCCTGAATCATGTTTGAGAACATCGGAGAAATTATTCTTTTGTTCTGGCGCACGCTGCTGGCCTTGCCGCAAGCGTGGCGGCAGCGCGATAAAGTGTTCGATCAATTTTTTGAAATCGGCAACGCAAGTTTGCTGATGGTTTGCGTCCTCTCATTTTTCATCGGCGCCGTTATTTCGCTGCAAACCGGCCCGATTCTGGTGGAACGCAGTTTAGCCAGTGCCGTTGGCGGCGTGGTCGGCATCGCCATTGCGAAGGAACTCGCGCCGGTGATGATGGCGATTTTGATTGCCGGACGAATCGGCTCGGCGATGGCGGCGGAAATTGGTTCGATGCGCGTGTATCAGGAAATTGACGCGCTGCGGACAATGAACATCAATCCGATTCATTATCTCGTGCTGCCGCGCATTCTCGCCATCGCCGTCGCGCTGCCGATGCTCGTAGTTTTTTCTGTGCTCGTCGGCTGGTTCGGCGGCGCGATGGTGGCAGACATGAATCACCGCATGGAAATTCCCTTCCGCGTTTTCTTCGCCAACTTGCGCGACATTGTGGAATTAAAAGATGTCGCCAACGGCGTTTTCAAAAGCTTTTGTTTCGCCATCATCATCGGCGTCGTGTCGTGCCATCAAGGTTTGGTGACAATTGGCGGACCGCGCGGTATTGGCCGTTCTGTCACAAAAGCCGTGGTCAACTCCATCGTGCTCATCGTAATTTTTGATTACATCCTCACGCGCTTCCTGCTGAAATAAAAATGAGCGACAACCAAAATAATTCTTCGGGTGTCGGCCTCGTTGTGCGCGGCCTGCGCAAAAGTTTTGGCGGACAGGAAGTGCTTAAGGGCATAGACATCGCGGTCAAGCCCGGCGAAATTTTTGTCATCATGGGGCCGAGCGGCAGCGGCAAAAGTGTTTTGCTCAAACACCTCATCGGTTTGGAAGAACCGGATGCCGGCGAAATTTTTATTAACGGCGAACCGTTGACCACGCCGGAAATCGCGGCAAAATATCGCATGGCACTCGTGTTTCAATCCGGTGCGTTGCTCAACTCACTCACGGTCGGCGAAAATGTCGGTTTGTATCTGACGGAACATCGCTTGAAACCGGCGGACGAAATTAAAAAAATCGTCGAAGAAAAACTCGCCGACGTTGGCTTGAAAGACGCCGTGAACAAGATGCCGAACGAACTTTCCGGCGGCATGAAAAAACGCGCGGCCATCGCGCGCGCGCTCGTCATCGAGCCGCAATTGATTCTTTACGATGAACCGACGAGCGAGCTGGATCCGGTTTCCGCTGTCGTCATCGGCGACGAAATTCTCGACTTGAACCACCGCATCCACGTCACGTCGCTCGTCGTCTCGCACGATCGCGATCTGGCGTTTGGCATCGCCGACCGCATTGCCGTCATTATTGACGGGGAGATTGTGACGGTCGGCACACCGGACGAGGTGAAAAATTTTAACGACCCGCGCGTCAAAGGTTTTTTGAACGCGGATTTCAAACGTGACAAGTAAACGACTCTGCCTATGAAAAATTCACTCGAAACCAAGCTCGGCCTTTTTGTCATCCTCGCCGTATTCGCCGCGTGGCTCATCATCGAAACCCTCGGCAGTGCCGATTTGTTTAGCCGCGGCAAACACGTCAGCGCGCGGTTCGACACGGTGCAGGATTTAAAAGTGGGCGACCGCGTAAAAATGGCGGGCGTGGAAATCGGCCGCGTGGATAATATCGAAATCATCGACGAAAAAGTCAGCGTCACGATGAAGCTCAAGCCAAACGCCACCGTGAAAACGGACAGCAAGGCCATCATAAAATTTACCGGCTTGATGGGTCAGAATTTCGTCAATGTTACGTTCGGCCAGCCGGGTTCGCCCAAAGCTGACGAAGGCGCGGTGCTGGAAACGGAAGAGCAGCCGGACTTGAGCGCCATCATGACCAAGCTGGATGCCGCCGCCGCTGGCATTCAGAACATCACCAAAAGTTTCTCCGGCGAAAAAATTGACAATCTGGTCGGGCCGCTCATTGATTTCGTGAAACAGAACAGCGGTCCCATCACGGCGACGATTGCGAACGTAAAAAATGTTACCAGCCAGATTGCCGCCGGGCAGGGCAGCGTGGGCAAAATGATTTATAACGACACGCTTTACAACACCGCGCTGTCCACGGTCAGCAATTTACAGGACACGGCCAACTCCGTGCACACCGCCGTCAACAACATCAGTGCCGGGCAGGGCACGATTGGAAAATTGCTGACGGACGATACACTTTATCGCTCGACGACCGCCTCAATGACGAATCTTGAATCCATTTTAATCAAAGTGAATTCAGGGCAAGGCTCGGTCGGCAAGTTGGTGAACGATCAGGACTTTTTAAAGAACGCCAAGCTCTCACTGCAAAAACTGGACAAGGCGGCGGACAGTTTGGAAGACACGGGACCGTTGAGTGTCATCGGCATCATGGCCAACCAGTTTGGATTGTAAAATTACGGTTTACGATTAGTGATTTACGCGCGGCCGGAAATTTTTGAGCGGCTCGAAAATCGTCAATCGCAAATCGTAAATGTTCAGGCTAGCCCGAGATTTTTCACGACCTGAACCGTCGAGTGCGCTTTGTTGAGAGTGTAAAAATGCAAGCCGGGCGCACCGGCGCGCAGCAGTTCTTCGCATTGGCGCGTGGCGTATTCGATGCCGAATTTTAATGCAGCTTCATCGTCCGCGCCGATTTCATCCAGCTTCGCGCGCAGTGCCGGCGGAATTTTTGCGCCGCACATTTGCGTGAA
The DNA here is from genome assembly GCA_903833055.1 of uncultured Verrucomicrobia subdivision 3 bacterium. Classification (GTDB taxonomy): domain Bacteria; phylum Verrucomicrobiota; class Verrucomicrobiia; order Limisphaerales; family UBA11358; genus UBA11358. The sequence continues at coordinate 9,745 of CAILDU010000192.1, forward strand.
CTTTACAATCTGCGTCGCGCTCACAATCGCCACAATGCCCGGCACGATGGGCACGTTCACGCCGAGCTTTTGCGTGACGTAATCGCGGAATTCAAAATAGTCGGCGTTGTCGAAAAATAATTGCGTGACGACAAAGTCCGCGCCCGCCTTAACTTTTTCCTGCAAGTGCTGCCAATCGGCATGCTTGCCATTTTTATTGGCAATGTGGCCTTCAGGAAAACCTGCGACGCCCACGGAAAAATCGCCTTGTTCGCGGATAAATTTCACGAGCTGGGCGGAAAATTCAAAACCGCCGGGCGTGGATTTAAATTCACCGCCGCCGGGCGCATCGCCGCGCAGGGCAAGAATATTTTTGCAATCGAGCACGCGGATTTTTTCCAACAATGCACGGACTTCTTCGCGGGTGTGATTGACGCAAGTGAGATGCGCGAGCGCGGTGAGGTTATATTCGCGCTGGATGCGATCCACAATCATCAACGTCTTGTCGCGCGTGCTGCCGCCGGCACCATAAGTGACGGAGCAAAAATCGGGGTGTGCCGCAAGCAGGGCAGGAAGATGTTTTTCAAATAGCGCGCGGTCGCCTTCATCGGTCTTCGGTGGAAAAAATTCGAGCGAGATGACTGGTTGACCGGTCGCCTGTTTGGCGGCATAGATGTCGCGGATGAATTTCACGGGGCGGGATTATGCCGGAAGTTGGCAGAAGTGAAAACAAAAAGCCCCTGCCAGCGAACCGGCAGGGGCCAAGGATTCTAAATCAGATTAGAATTTGTAGATCAAGTTGGCGTAGATGCCAACGGACGAGGATTTGTCAATGGAGACACCCGTCGGCAAGATATAGCCAGCTGCGCTATAGTAATCGCTGTTGACAACCTTGTCGTAGCGGACTTCCAAGCGGCTGACCACATTGGCCCAGAGGTCGTATTCCACCGTTTCGGTGAGGGCGATACCGCCGTCGCTGCCGAGCGACGCACCGCTCTTGGCGTCCACTTCCCAGTATTCAGCACGGGAGTTGAAGCTCAACTTGTCCGAGGCCTTAATGGTGTTATACAAACCCCAGATGTAGTCGTCAGCATGCACGCCAGCGGTCTCGGATATTGTATACTGGACACCGCCCAAGTTTTGCACGTAGTCAAACGCCGCACCAAAGGTGACGTTCTTCCACGGGCTGTTCAAAGTTGCACCAGCGTAATAATTGACCTGATTGCCACCTTGACTGCCAAACGTTGAGCCGCGGTAATAGGGCGTGCCTTGCTGACCGCCAGCAAAACCATAGACCATGCCCGCATAGAAAGCGGAGCCAGAGGCCCAACCCCAGTTGCTGGGAGCGTTAAAGGTCACAGAACCCATGACGGTCTTGTGCCAAGGGCTGCCATTGCTGGTGCTGTAGTCGTTGCTCGTGTTGATGCCCGTCGAGAGGGTGTTAGCCACGCCAGCGGAGAATGACCATTCGTCATTAACCTTATAAGAGCCGAGGACACCGGTGTGTTCGGTCGGTTCAACCGCCCAACCCCAAGAGCGGGTGTAGTTCGGGTTGCTGCCGGCATCGAAAGATTCGTAGCCGATAATGGTGTTAAACACACCGATTTTCCAGTCAATGCCATTGCCGACGGGCGTGCGCAGGGCAATGTAGGCCTGTTGAATGGCGAAGTCTGGACCGCCGGCATATTGACGGCCGCCGGTATATTGACGGCCGGTTGCATTTGATGAAGGATTCCAGCCGACGGCGTCCGGGCCGAAGAGCAGGTCAACCTGATAGCCGGAGGCCCAAGGAGATTCGTCCTGCGGCTTGGCAATCGAGAGCTTGACGACGTCAAGATTGAAGCCGTTGGCTTTGCCGGTTTGCAGGGGAATATTGCCGCCTGGTGAGTTGCCAACACTGCTATTGCCGGGGTTTAATTCCCAGTTCATAGACGTGCTAACATAGCCGCTGATGGTGGTGTTCGAGAGCGCGGTTTGCACGGCGCTCAGTTTCGCTTCGTCTGCGCGAACGGCGGAAGCCATGCTGACGGCTCCGACGGCGGCGAGACCCAATGTCCATTTATTAAACTTCATCTATTCCTCCGATGTTGTTTGGTTGTTTGTTTATTTACTTGAGCGGGATAAAAACAGTTTATCCCAGCACCTTGCAGGTGCGTTTGATTTCAAAATTAGGGAAAAAGGCGGCGATTGACAACAATTTTTTTTCTTAAAACGATTCGGTTAACCAAATGTTTAATAGGGATTTATGCAAAAACCTCAAATTTTTCATCCAGTAAACCTTCATTTTTTGCCGTGCAAAAACGACATCGCCCACTTTTTAAGGACTTGTTTTTATGAATTTTCAGGCCGTAAATCACGATTGGTTGGAATAAATCGTGCTAATGTTTGAGCTACGCGGGAAGGATTGCGCTTGCAATTCTACCGTATTGAATTATTCACGAACAAAGGTATGCCATTATTTGCCTACACCGCCAGGGAAACGGCCACCGGCCGCGAAATTCGCAACACCGTTGATGCCGCCACCGAACAGGCCGCCATCGCCGCGTTGCTCAACCGCAATTTGCTGGTCGTGGAAATCCGCGAGAAAACCGCCAAGCGCGGTCAGACCAAAGGCGGCAAGGTGTCGCTCAATGACCTCGTTGTTTTCACGCGCCAGCTTGCCACGATGATTGATGCCGGTATTGCCATCGTCCAATCGTTGCAGGCGCTTGCCGATCAGACGCCGAACAAAGTCATGCGCGATACCATCCGCGATGTCTGCTCGCGCGTGGAAGCCGGTGAAAGTTTTTCCGAAGCCCTGACGCGCCACCCCAAAGCATTCAACCGTCTTTATGTTTCCATGGTCGGCGCCGGTGAGAAGGGCGGTTTGTTGGCGGAAATTCTCGGACGCCTCGCCACCTATCAGGAAAACACCGAGCGCCTTCGGAAAAAAGTGAAGACCGCTCTGATGTATCCCACCGTCGTGACGATTGTGGCCATCGGCATTACCATCTTTTTGCTCGTGCGCGTCATCCCTACGTTCAAAGAAGTTTATTCCGGCTTCGGCGCCAAATTACCCGCGCCCACCCAATTCTTAATCGACTTGAGTGAAATTGTTCAGAACTACCTAATATATATTCTTGTTTTGCTTGGAGGGGCAATTTGGAGCTGGTTCTATTTTCTCAAAACCAAACAAGGCCGCGATTTTTGGGACAAATACCGTATTCGACTGCCTATTTTTGGTGTCATTGCCCATAAAATTTGTCTCGCGCGCTTCACGCGCACCCTTGCCTCACTCGTTCGTAGCGGCGTGCCCATCCTCGAAGTTTTACAAATCGTCTCGCAGACCGTTGGTAATACCGTCATGGAAAAAGCCATCAAGTCCGCCGCGAACGACATCGAACGCGGTGAAGGCATTTCCGCCGCGCTGGCTAAACATCCTGTTTTCCCCAGCATGATCATCCGCATGTTGAGCGCCGGTGAACAAACCGGCAACATTGACAACATGCTCGAACGCGTCGCCGACTTTCTCGACGAAGAAATCGAAGCCACGCTCTCCGGCCTCATGTCGCTCATCGAGCCGCTGCTCATCGTGTTTCTCGGCGTCGTCATCGGCGGCATGGTCGTCTGTATGTTCCTGCCCATTTTCAACCTCGCCAACATTGTCAGCGGCAACGGCGGCGGCGGTCATTGATAAAAATCTGAAAAACAAAAAATCGCCGGACGAATAATTTTTCGTCCGGCGATTTTGCTTTGCAGAAATAACGTTGTGACTACACCGAAACCATCTTTGCCGGTTGCGGCTGATAAACTTTAATCTTCGGCCAGCGCAGATTGATTTGTTCCTCAAACCATTTGCGCGCCGCGTCGTCGCCGTGGCCGAGCAAAACCGCGCGCGGCGAAACTTGTCCAACGAACTCCAGCAAGTCGCCACGATTCGCGTGCGCCGTCAAATCAAAATCCTGCACGTCGCAACGTTTCGTCAACTGACCCGCGCTCGGGCTGAACACAAATGTCTCGCCCGGTTTCGCCGCCTTCAAATGTCCCGCCGGTGAATCCGGATCCGCGTAGCCCACGAAGAAAATGCTCTGCTTCTCGTCGCCCACCATCCGCGTCGCCAGCGTGTGCGCCGCCGTATTTTCGCTCATCATGCCCGCCGTGATGACAAAAATTTTTCCGCCACTCAACTTCATGCTGTCCGCCTGACCTTTTTCCAAAACGATCAGTTGCAGCGCGTCGTTCAAGTGCAAATTCGTGTGCTGCCGGTGCGTCCGCGCCGCTTCGATGTCGTAAATCTCCGTGAACACGCGACCTAAACCGCCAATGTAAACGGGCTGTTTCTTCAATTTCCCTTCGCGCATGAGCAACGCCAGCAGCGCCAGCATCTCCTGCGTGCGCCCGAGCGCGAACGATGGAATCATGATTGCGCCCTTCTTTTTTTCCGCCGCGTGAATTGCCTCGACGAGTCGCGCAATTTCTTTTTCGCGCGTAAACTCTTTTGGCACTTCGCGATTACCGCGCGTCGTTTCCATAATTAAAACATCCGCCTTCACGTCCTCGAACCGCGCGCTTTTCAAAATCGTCTGGTCGTGGAAACACACGTCGCCGGTGTAAAACATTGTTTCACTTCTACCGCGCAATAAAATTCCCGCCGAGCCGAGCGTGTGACCCGCGTCAAAAAATTCCAGCGTCGGCGACGGCATTCCCGCGCGCGCCTTGTGATACGCCGACCATTCCACTTCGCGATTATATTTGAAGCCCTGAAAGTGCGCCGAGATGTCGTCCAATTCATCGTGCGTGTAGAGCGGGTATTCGCGGATGCCCAGCTCGTCGCGCTGACGCGTCATCACGTTGACGGAATTGTGCAACACGCGTTCGATGATCAGATAACTCAACTCCGTCATCAAAACGTGCGCCTTGGGAAATTGCCGACACGCCAGCGGCAGCGAGCCGACGTGATCGTGATGGCAATGCGAAATCGCAATCGCGTCCACGTCATGCGTGCCGGTTTTGCCGTAGCGCGGCACGGCGTCGAGACCTTCGCGTTTCGGGTGCATTCCGGCGTCGAGCAAAATGCGATGTTCGTCCAACTCGACCATCCACGCACTCGCGCCGATGTCCGAATCCGGATTCATATTCGTTATATTCATGCGTCATTTCAGCATAAAATCACGAAGCCACGAAGCAAAAAGAAATTTTTACACGGATTCCACGGATTATCACGGATGGAATTTTCATTTTCCAATCTGTGTAAATCCGTGTAATCCGTGTCTGGCTTTATTTAGCCGGATACCGTCCGCTTGATTTTGAATTTGCCTGCGAGCGGCGGGCTTGTTATCGCTGGACACTTGACCATGCGTCCGGCTTTTTCTTCCACGCGCGCGGCGGCGGCGTTCGCGCTGCTGCTACTTGTGCTGCTCGCCTTGCCTGCCGTCGTGGGAAAAAATCTTCTGCCGCCGCGCGAACAGGCTTACTCCATCCAAGGCTGGGGCAACGGCCCGTATCCGTGGATCCGCAATCAAATTTTCGAGGAGACCAACGACATTGACATCGCCATCCTCGGCTCCTCGCACATTTTCAACGCCATTAATACGCCGTATTTACAGGCGAAATTGAGCGCGCAACTCGGCCGGCCAGCCGTGGTGCGGACGATTGCGTGGGGCGGTGCGGGCTACGATGGTTTGTATCTCATCACGCAGGATTTGCTCGCGCACCGCAAAGTGAAGCTGCTGGTTTTTTACGACGAGAACACCGGCATCCGCAATTCCCAAATCCCCACGCTGTTCCGTTTTGGCGACGATGCCGACGTGTTGCCCGGTTTGTCGCCGTCAGAATCAGGACTCTTATATTGCGCCGCCCTCGTCGGGATGCCGCGCAATTTATTATCCCTGCTCCGGCCGAACCTGCCCGCGCCGCTCATCACCGACCAGACCAATTACTGGACCCGCATCAGCCATTCGCCCAACCCGGCCACCCAGCTCGGCTGCCTCTCCGTGCGCAAGGGCTTTGCGCTCGACCCGATGACCACGGACGTGCCGTTCGCGCCGTTCACGCCCGAAACTTCCGCGCGCCCGGCAGACACCGTGGTTTTGGCGGCGGACACAAAAACTAATTTTGCATTTTCCCCCACGCCGATCCCCGCGTGGCAGATTCATTTCGCCCGGCAATTTGCCGCGTTGCTCCCCGCGCACGGCGTCCGGGCGGTCATGCTCTATCTGCCGGTGCTGGCCGAGGCGCGCTCGCCGGTCATTTTGGAGCGCGCGTTCTGGCCGGACATCCTCGACGGCGCGCCGCTGCTGGGCATTCCGCCGGTGAAATTATTTGGCGGGCTGACCGATGCCGAAGTGCACCAGCTTTACGGCGACCCGTTTCATTTCAATGCGAACGGGCAAAATTATTTTACGCGGCTCATCACACCGACGCTGATTGAATTATATCAGGCGAACGGAAACCTTAATAATTGACGATGCGCCCGGCCTTTTCATCCACCAAACAAGCGGCAGCGTTCGCGCTGCTGTTGCTGGTGCTTTTGGTTTTGCCGGTGGTCATGGGGAAAAATTTGCTGCCGCCGCGCAAACAGATTTACGCCACCTTAAACTGGGATTCCGCACCTTATCCGTGGATTCGCAATCAGATTTTTGAGGAGACTAATGACATTGACATAGCCTTCGTCGGCTCGTCCCACATTATTTACGGCATAAATACGCCCTATGTGCAGACTAAACTTAGCGAAAAACTCGGACGCCCATCTGTGGTGCGCACGATTTCTTGGGGGGGGGGCTGGCTATGACGGACTATTTCTCGTTACACAAGATTTATTGGCGCATCGGCACATTCATATGCTCGTCTTTTACGATGAAAATAATAATGGCTATGACGGCCCCGATCCTCATAGTTACAAACTACCAACACTTTTCCGATACGCAGACAATGCTGAATTTTTGCAAGGTTTATCCTGTGGCGAATATGAACTTTTTTATTTTGCCGCCATCCTTGGTATGCCTCGCAATATACTTGGCTTATTCCGTGCCGATATGCCAATGCCCTTGGTATCAAACAAAAAAAATGTTTGGGAAATTTCCAATAATGCTTCTAATCCAGCGACACAACTTGGTTGTATTATGACACGCTTGTGCTTCAATCCGAAAATGCCAGAAAAGCCCACGCCCTTCGTCCCGTTCACGCCGGAAAACATTGGAAGCAAAGCAGAGGCCATTGCATATTCACAGGCCACAAAGGGAAAATTTGAATTCTCCACTGTGCCGATTCCAGACTGGCAGGTTCATTTTGTGAGTCAATTCGCCCGCCTGTTACAGGAGCACGACGTCCGACCAATTATGTTGTATATACCGGTTTTGGGAGAGGCTCGTTCGTCGGTTATTACAGAGCGGACCTATTGGCCCAAAATTATCAATGATGTGACCTTATTGGGGATTCCACCGGGTAAAATGTTCGATGGACTTACAGATGCCGAGTTAGAAAAACTTTATGTTTTACCGCAGCATTTTAACCAAAACGGCCAGGAATTTTTCACCCGCCTCATCACTCCAACCCTTTTGAAACTCTATGAAAATTCCACTAATCATTGAACGCGCCATCTACGCGCTGGTGGTCGTCCTTTCGCTCGTCGCCGTGTGGCTGGTGCTGAATGCGCCCGCCAACTTCCTCAACGCCCGCGTGGTCTACCAGGGATTTTGACGCATGAGCACGAGTTATTATCTCGCCGGCCTGCTGGCTTATGTTTTGGCCGGGCGCGTCGCGATGCGCCACTTCACCGGCGGCGTCCGCGAAACGGCGTTGGCCGCGCTGAACGTCACGGGCGTTTTTATTTTTCTGTTCTACGGCGGCAAGGAACACTTTGTCCTGCGCTTCGGCGTTTATCTCGCGCTCATCGTCGGCCTGTATCTGACCGTGCTGCTGTTCGCGGACAAGCGCGGACGCTGGCCGTGGCTGGCGTTTTTTGCGCCCATCGCGGCGCTGATCGTCGTGCGCTATGTGCCGGGCGAATGGTATGTGGCACTCGGCCACGCGTTCGGCAAGACGTGGCGCGGCGTGCCGCAGATGATCGGCATTTCCTACCTCGCGTTCCGCTGCAGCCGGCTCGTTTTGGAAATCCGCAACGGCGTGGTGCAAAAACCGAATTTTCTCGAATACGTCAACTTCGCCTTTTTCCTGCCGACGATGCCCGTCGGCCCGATCAACACTTACGCCAATTTCCGGCGCGGCTTTGTCGAACGTTATGAAGTTCCGGTCGGCCGCGCCGCGCTGCGCATCTTGGTCGGCGCGGTCAAATACCAGTTCCTCGGCAACCTCTGCAACCAGCTCACCTATTCCGGCCTGCTGCTGGACGACCATCCGCATCACTGGCTGGATCTGCCGGTGGCGATGCTGTTTTATTATCTGTATCTCTACCTGAATTTTTCCGGCTTCTGCGACATGGCCATCGGCGCGGCGGGTTTGATGGGCATCGCCGTGCCGGAAAATTTCGAGAATCCCTTCGCCGCGCGCAATATGCGGGAATTTTGGAATCGCTGGCACATCACGTTGTCCGCATGGATGCGCGACCAGGTTTTCTCGCCGCTCTCAAAATTTCTCGTGCGGGTCATGGGCGTAAAACTGGCCGACCACGCGATTGCGCTGACAATTCTCGTGACGTTCCTGCTCATCGGCATCTGGCATGGAGCCGGGTTAAACTACGCACTATTCGGACTGGCGCAGGCTGTCGGCGTGGCAACGGTTCACTACTACACAATTTTTCTGAAAAAGAAACTAGGACGCGACGGCTTCAAGGCCTACAACGAAAACCGCTGGATTCAGGCAGCGGCAGTTGTGATTACCTTTTGCTATTACGCGGTCACACTTTTTCTCTTCGCCAACACGCTTGCCGAAATGAAACAAATTTTCTCCGTGCTGCAATAAATTCATGGCCGCGAAAATGCACAAAAAGCGCAAAAGAATTTTTCTCTCGGCAACGGTTTCAGATTTTGTGTCTTCTGTGCTTTTTTGCGGCTGAAGTCAAAATCTGTGTTTCATCCGTGTCCATCTGTGGCCAAATTTTTGTGAATGAACGCGCATCTGACCTTTCACCATTTCGGCCTCGCCGTTTCGTTCTACAACGTCGTCGGCATCGGGCTGGTGGAAATTTTGGAGTTTTGAGTTTTTAATTTTGAGTTTTAAGTTGTAGTTTTCCGGCATGGAAGTCCGCAGCGTTGAAGCCATCGTCCGCGCGTTGAACGGCGCGGGCGTGCAGTATCTCATCGTCGGCGGGCTGGCAGTCAGCGCGCACGGCTATGAGCGGCTGACGGTGGATGTGGATTTGGTGGTCGGCCTGCAACCCGAAAACATCACGCTCGCGCTGCGCACGTTGTCGGCGGCGGGCTGGCGGATGTCCATTCCGGTGACGCCGGAAGAGTTTGCCAATCCCAAGCTTCGGGAACGCTGGCGCAAGGAAAAGGAAATGATCGTGCTCAAACTGTGGAGCGATGCACATCCCCGCACGCCGATTGATATTTTTGTCTATGAGCCGTTTGATTTCAAAAAAGAATTTGCGCGCGCCCGGTGGGAACCGGTGGCGGGAAAAATCCGCGCGCCGATCGTCGCCTACCAGGCGCTTTTGGCCATGAAAAAATCGGCGGGCCGGGAAAAGGATTTGCTGGACATCAAAGCCTTAAAAAAATTGAACCCCTACCGATGACCAAAAAAGAAATACGCAAACTTTGCGCCACGCCCGACTGGCGCTGGAGCACTTCGGAGGGAGCCGAATTGCACACGCTACTTTTGGGCTTATTGAGCACCTTCCGCGAAAAACTGGAATGGTTGGAGGAGGCCGAGACACTGACCCTGCAACTGCGCGCCAGCCGGGAAAAAGCCGCCGCCAAGTCCAAACGCTGAAGGCGGAAAGACCTTGCCGCCAAAAGTCACATAAAGCACAAAATTAATTTGCCCTTCCGTTCTGCGTCTTTTGCGCTTTTTGGCGGCCACCTATTTTCACCCGCCGCTTTCTGCTTCCGTTTCATTTTCCTGACTGGCAAGCTGCGCGTTCCATCATGAACCGAGTAAAAACCATCGCCCAAAACGAACTACCGATGCGCTGATGCTCCAACGCTTGCACCAATTCCGGCGCTGGGCGGGCGTGGATCGCGCGGTGTTTTTTTCCAACGCCGCGCAGTTGCTCCGCCTCGTCACCGGCCCCATCACGATGGCGCTGGTATTGAAATTTCTGACGCCGGAAATTCAAGGTTACTTCTACGCCTTCGCCGGCGTGGTCGCCATGCAGGTTTTTTTGGAAATGGGTTTCTCGCAAAATATTTTACAGTTCGCTTCCCACGAATTTGCCAAACTCCATTTCACCCCCGAACAAACGGTGGCAGGCGATCCGGTGGCCAAGTCGCGCCTGATTTCATTGGGGCGGCTGGCATTTGGTTATTACGCCGTCGCCGCCGGATTATTCCTGCTGGCCGTCGGCGTGGGCGGACATATTTTTTTCACGGTCGCGCATCACCCAGGCGTTCACTGGCAAGGCGCGTGGTGGATGATTGCGGTGACGGCGGCGCTCGCGCTCGCCATCAATCCCGCTTGGTCACTGCTGAACGGCTGCAACCAGATTGCCGTGGTGGCAAAATTTAATTTCTGGGCGGCGCTGGCGAGTTTTACGGTGAATGCCCTCGCGCTGATTTCCGGCGCGGGCATTTATGCCTCGGCGCTCGGCGCCGCGTTCAGCCTGTTGTTTTCCATCGGCTATCTATTGTGGCGCTGGCGACATTTTCTCGGCCAATTTTTGGAACGTCCGCAGCACGGCGAAGTTTCATGGGCAAAGGAAATCTGGCCGTTCCAATGGCGCATTGCGGTGAGTTGGATGTCCGGTTATTTCGTCTTCGACATCATCAATCCGATTGCCTTTTATTTTTGCGGGCCAGTGGCGGCGGGACAACTCGGTATGAGCTTTCAACTAATCCGTATGATTTCCAATGTGGCGCTGACCTGGATTTACACCAAGGCACCAAAGTTCGGAATGTTGATTGCCGCCCGGTCATGGAAAGAGCTGGACGCTTTATGGCGGCGCAGCACGGTTCAAGTTTTCGTTTTTTATCTGCTGGGTTATGCCGCATTTTTGATTGCGATTCCCTACGCTGGCTATTTTTTCCCAAAGCTGCCCGCGCGACTCGCGCCCTTTGCCGTCAATGCATGGCTCGGTGGTGCAATGGTCATTCAAGTGCTGGTGGGCTGCATGGCGATGGAGTTGCGCGCGCACAAACGCGAACCTTATATGTGGGTTTCTGTCGCCACCGCCGTTTTGAGCGTGGCCTTCATTCTGCCGCTCGTCCGATCTGCGGGTATCATCGGCGAGGCGATGGGTTACGCGCTCGCCATCTGGGTGGTTTTTATTCCAGCCTGTGTTATTTACCGAACCAAGCGGCTAGAATACCGCCGCACGGCGGATGATTTACAAATGAAATTTTCATCCACCCTCGTCTCTAAACCATCTACCGGTGAGTTTTCCTAGCCTCGCGACTTGGTAAATTATATTGATACTCTTGTTCCGATGAAAATTTCCGTCGTCATTTGCACACATAATCCGCGCGAAGAGTTTCTCCGCCGGACATTGGCAAGCTTGCGCGGTCAAACATTGCCGACGATTCAGTGGGAACTGCTGGTGATTGATAATGCCTCAACCGTGCCGCTTGCTAACCGATGCGATATTTCTTGGCAGTCGAATTCCCACCATTTGCATGAACCAAAACTTGGTAAGCTCAACGCTTGGCTACTCGGGATGCGCGAGGCGCGCGCGGAAATTATTCTGTTTGTAGATGACGATAATGTGCTGGCTCCCGATTATCTGGAACAAGCCTTGTTGGTTGGCGAACAATGGCCGTTCGTCGGCGCGTGGGGCGGCAGTGTGATTCCGGAATACGAAATCCCGTTACCCGCGTGGGTCGGCGAAGAGGAATGGCGCTTAACCGTGGTGGATGTAAAAGTGGATGTCTGGAGCAATCTGCGTGAGGGTTACGCGACCATTCCAGTCGGCGCAGGACTGTGCATCCGACGTCAGGTTGCCCAAAAATATTTGGAGCGATGCGCATCAAATCCGGTCAGCGCAAAACTGGATCGTAACGGCAAAGGACTGGGCGGTTATGGCGACATTGATTTGGCGCACTGTGCCATTGACCTCGGGCTTGGAACCGGCAAATCCACGCGGCTGCGATTGACACACCTAATTCCCGCCGGTCGGCTGACATTTGATTATTTAGTTCGGCACGCCGAAAGCGACGCTTGCTCCATGATGTTGTTTCGCGCCAGCCGGGGACTGCCGCTACCAAAGCCCAAGGAGCATTCCTGCTTGGAAAAACTGCGTTGGTTTTTGCACCGCATAAAAAACCGCGTGCCACGCGAACGCTACGAAATTCAAAAGGCCTATCATCGGGGTGTTGCAAAAGGCTTTGAACTAGCTAAAGAATTCATTGCCCAACCACCACAAAAATAAATTTATGCCATCTTTGCTTAAGCGCGCATTGCGAAAAATTCTGACCCCGTTGATTTGGGATTACACCTCGGCTGAACTCCAATGCAGTCGGCCTACCTTCTCCCAATTCGGCGAAGATATCCTTTGTGGTTTTTTCTTTAGCCGAAACTTCAAGGGCTACTATGTGGATGTTGGCGCTTTCCATCCCATGCTGTTGTCTAACACCTATGATTTTTACCGCAAAGGCTGGCGCGGTTTATCCATTGATGCCAACCCAGATGTGGCCGAACTGTTTACTCGTTTTCGCCCGAATGACACTTTTATTCATTCGGCGGTTGGGAAAGAGAAGGGGCATATTGAAATGGCGTTATTTGCCGATGGTGCATTTAACTGCTCGACCGATCAAATGGCGAATGTTCCCGAGGACATCCGACGCACGGCCAGACTGGTCAAGGTTCCCATCAATTCACTGGCTACAATTCTAGCTGAAAAAAATGTTCGCGCGGTGGACTTTTTGAACGTGGATTGCGAAGGCAATGATTTGAACGTGCTCCAGTCAAACGACTGGTCGCGGTGGAGACCCAAAGTAATCTGTGTTGAAGACCATGCAGATGATTGGCAGCAATCGGAGATTGTTAATTTTATGAAATCAGTCGGTTACTCGCTAAAATATCGCGCGGTATTTACCTCGATTTTTATTCCCGAAGAGATTGCCAAAGCTCACGCAACCTCACGCGGCTTAATGGCGATTGCCTAAATCAACGCACAAGTAAAACATGGCGCTTCCGCAAAAAAAAATTGGCGTCTATTGCCTCGCCAACGACCATGTCATTGAATGGTTTGAGGCGTTCATCCGCAGCTACCAATTACAAAATGCCGCGCTGCCGCTGGCGGTAATTCCGTTCAATGGCAACATCGCGCGGCTCAAGTCCCTGCAAGCGCGCTTTCACTTTGAAATTTTAGACGAGTCCCAGTGCGCTCATTTTGATGCGTTGGCGAATCAGGTGCTGGGCAGTGATCGGCTGGCGGGAGCGTATCGCAAATTCGCCTGCTTCTTTGGCCCGTATGACGAGTTTCTGTTTCTGGATTCGGACATTGTCGTTACCAGTTCACTGACGCCATTGTTCGCGGCTTATGCCGAGTCCGGGTGCGATTTGGTTTATTTTGATTACGCACTAGACATGGCTTATGCGCCGGACTTGGCGGCGCGGATGCTGGCCGAATACGGATCGCACGGCATCAACACCGGCGCGTTCCTTTCCCGCAAAGGGATTCTGCGCGAAGCCGACCTGTGGCCGCTCGCCGAAAAAGCGGCGGCGGTGCGGGATGGGCTGCTGCCCGACGTGCTCGAACAATCCTTTTTTAATTTTGTTTTCGATGTGTCGCGCAGCCGGATGGTGGGCATGGAAAAACTGTTGCCGGAACTTGCGCCCAAAGCGTGGGCGCGGCAGCCCTTCCATTATGACCGTCAGACACGCACCGCCACCACGCCCGAGGGCAAAATTTTACCTTTCATTCATTGGCCGGGGTGCGGCTATCCCACGATGGTGCGGCCGGAAATTTTTTTGGCATACCGCACCTTGGGCATGACCTCGAAGGAACGCTTCCACTACCTGCGCCAATTTTATTATCTCCGGTTTCGGAGGCAGCTAAAACAGACTTTGCTTAAATCAAAAATTTTGAGTCGGCTACTGGCCTGGCGGAGTCGGCGGTTGCAAGAAAGATGGACGCGCGTCATTCCGTAGGTCTGACTTTTCCCATGAAATCGCTCATTAAAAAAGCCCTCATCAAGTCCGCGCATAATGCCACGGTCTGGGGAATGCTTGAGGCCACCTTGTTCCGGCTGACACGTTTTCTGGAACGCGAAAAGTATCGCAACGAAAATGCGCCACCAACGCCCGCACTAAATTGGGAAGCCGCTTTGAAAATTATTTCACCCGATTTGACTGTCCGGCACGGCGTGTTTCGCGGTCTGAAATATCCGGCGGAAAAATCCGTGGGTAGTGTGCTGATTCCTAAACTACTCGGCTCCTACGAACAAGAATTACAACCCTTGTTACAACGGCTGATTCCGCAAAATTATTCCGAGATTGTGGACATCGGTTGCGCCGAAGGTTTTTATGCCATTGGTTTGGGTCGCCTTTTTCCGGCGAGCAAAATTTTCGCTTACGACACCAATCCCGAAGGCATTCGCCTGTGTCGCCTCATGGCGCAGGCCAACCAAATCGAAAGTCGGCTGGTCACCGGTTCTTTCTGCGATGCGGTGGCTTTACAAAATTTGCCACTCACCCGGCGAGCCTTGGTGGTGAGTGATTGTGAGGGCTACGAAAAACATCTTTTTACTGCGGAAACTGTTCGCAAGCTGGCCAATCACGACGTGCTGATTGAAGTCCATGACTTTGTGGACATCACCCTCTCCGCCCAGTTGCGCGCGGCCTTTCAAACGACTCATGATTTGGAAATCATCGAATCCATTGATGATCTTAAAAAAGCGCAGACCTACGACTTTGCGGAATTGGCCACCTTCGATTTAAGTCAAAGAAAACTTCTGCTGGCGGAACACCGGCCTGCCATCATGGAATGGTTTTATTTTTCATCACGCATTCTCGCCAAATAGCCCGCACTTGCCAACCGTCGAAATAAGCCAACGAATATGGAGTTTTAATTATTTTTGCGCGGACTTTTGAGACCGTCCGTATTTCAAAATAGGCAGCGAAAAGTTTTTATAAATCAGGGCGGCAACCGCAAGGCTCGTCACCAGTGGCACGGCGATTATAACTGAGTATTTGAGAACCCCGCCGTTAGCTCCACCAAAAAATTCGCGTGACCAGTAAATCATGGGCTGGTGGAATAAATACCATTCGTAACTAATGATACCGCACCAGCGCAACCACGACGAACAAAGCCAGCGGGCGCGCAAATTGTGCGGGTTAGCGGCATATCCCAGTAGGCAACCCGTCCCGATAGCAAATGTCCAACTAAACAAATAGGGAGTAATGGCAGCATGAGCCGACGGGTTCATCCGCACCCACGCTAGACCCGCCAATCCAGCCAACATCAGCAACCAGCCGACATCAGCACCACGACTCCAGCGAGGATTCCACAATTTTAAATTATCCACTCCGGCCAGAGCGACACCGAAGCAGAACAAGCTCAAGCCGGTAAAAAACGAATCGTTGATTTCTGGGTAAAAAGTGGTTCCACCCGCCACGCACTGCACTACGTTGGGAACGGCGAAAAGAAAAATTGAAATCACCCACAGGCAGGTTTTGGCCGACAGCGGTTTGGTCAGCAGGAACAGCAGCGGCAAAACCAGATAAAAATGAATCTCTACCACTAGGCTCCACATCACCGGATTAAACTTGCCGCTAACAGGCATCAAGAAGGCCAACCCAGTCAACCATTGTGCAGCCGTAAAAAGAAACAACGGAGCCTGCCCCAACCAAATAATGAAACATGGGGTCAACAGCAAAACGGAAAGTGCGAGCGGCGGATATATTTTCCAAAATCGGCGCAGGCTGTAACCCGGCGGGATGAGTTGCTCAGAACGGTTTACTTTCCGCTTCCAAAACGGCCAGGAAATCAGAAAGCCGGACAAGGTGAAAAACAAATTCACGCCCATGCCTAGCGTGCCGGAAAAATTCAGCAAAAAGCGCCCAGCCACCGGTTTTGATTCCTTGCAGGCGACCGGCTTCACTCTGCTTTTGCTGCAAAGCATCCTCTACCCAAACCGGGGTTGGTATCGCCTCCTGAATTGGAAATGGATGGTTCATCTGGGCGTGTTGTCCTACTCCACTTACATCTGGCAACAAATGTTTTGCCTGACGGATGCCAGTATTTTTGGCGTCCCAGACGGCTGGTGGGCGAGTTTTCCGATCTGGATTTTGCTGGCGCTGTTGGCCGCGCATGCTTCGTATTATCTAGTGGAAAAACCGCTGCTAAAGCTACGCGCGAAATTTCATACGGCTTGACCGTTGCCACGCAACGATAGCAACAGCCGCCTGCGCCTAGTTTTATTTTTCATCGCGCACAGGGTAAAATGCAGATTTTAAGGGTTTTTTAATGATTTTGTCGGGGCACGCCAGCCCGACGACCCAACTTCCGCTCAAGACGAGCCTACTTTCCTACAAGCTCGGCTTACTTGCAAAAAACATGACGCAAGTTGCGTGCCGGAAAGGTCATTTTGCGATTCCACTTTTCGTTCTTTTTTATAATAGGCGGGTTCCTGCGGGCATGATTGAATCAGGGTTGCTCGTTCCCGCCGGTCTTGGGCGGACTTCGGCGGCGGACGTGCTAACCAACAACCTGTCCGCCCAGAAAGATAAATAGTATGGCTGGAAATCCACAACAAATCGCAAACGACACCAACACCCTCGTCAAGGCGTGGGAGACGCTCGCGCCGGACGCGAGCTTTGGTGGCATGACGTTGACGCAATTCAAAGCAACGGTGAAACCATCGTTTGATGAACGCGACAACATTGACACCCTGAACAATCAACTGACCGCCGCGATGGACAACCGTGATGATGCGGATGTGGTGACCCTCGACGCCTCGCAAAAAGTGGTCAAAGGCGTGGTGGGCGACCCCAACTACGGCGATGACAGCCACCTCTATGAGGCGATGGGCTATGTCCGCAAAAGCGAACGGGCCACCGGCCTAGCGCGGAAAAAACCCGCCGCCGCTGCACCCGCCAAATAAAATCCGCTCGCACCGCCGGAACGGGCAGCCGTTCCGGCGGTCTTGCTATTAATCCGGCGGCATTTTCCGTTGCAAGCAGACCGAGAATCAATGTCGGGTGCCGCTTTTCGACTTCCGCTTTCTTTTTTTCATGCCTATCTTCTGCGCGATTGTTGAATTGATTTAAGCCATGACCAATCCCACCGGCGCCATGCGGATGTTGCTCACCTATGCGGTGTGTATTCCCGTGGCCATCACGATGGGTTATCTGCTTACCAATCCGCTGGATTACGGCACGCTAGGATTTTTAGGACTGCTCTTCGCGGTCATCATCTCGCCGATTTTCATCCGGTGGCACTATCCCCTGCTGGTGTTCGGGCTGGGTTGCCCGATGATCTGTTTCTTTATCGTCGGCAAACCGCCGCTGGCACAGGTCATGACGGTGATGTCGCTGGGTATCGCCATCATCGAGGGCATTTTGAACAGCGAGAAAAAATTTCTCAAGGTGCCGGCGATGACCTGGCCGCTGCTGTTCATCTGTGCGATGGCGTATATGACGGCGGAGTTGAACGGCGGCATCAGTCTGCAAACCATGGGTAACGGCGCGGGCGGGGGCCGTAAATACCTCAATTTATTCATCGGCGCGGCGACGTTTTTCGCGCTGACCAGTCAGGCCATCCCGCGCAAACGGTTCTATCTTTATCTGATGCTGTTCATGCTGCCCTCCTTGATGGGGATCATCGGCGACTTGTTTCCCTACCTGCCCAGCCCGTTGAATAAAATCAACCTGCTGTTCCCGCCCTCGCAGATGTATGAGGACGGGGTCAGCATCGGCACGACCCGGCTCACGTCGTTCTCTTTTGCGGTCGGCACCATCATGTGCTATCTGCTGGCGCGGTATGGCCTGCGGGGAATTTTCTCCCCGCAAAAACCGTGGCGGGCGCTGTTCTTCATCACCTCGTTTCTCCTGTCCTTGTTGGGCGGCTTCCGCAGCTCACTCATCGGTCTGCTCATGACGCTGACCATGATGTTTTTTCTGGAAGGGATGCACCGCACTCGCTTGATGCCGCTGCTGCTCATCGCCGGAATTTCGGGGGGCGCGATTCTGGCGGTGACTTCGGACAAATTGCCCTTCACCTTTCAACGCTCCATGTGCTTTCTGCCGCTTTTTAAATGGGATGAGGAAGTGCTTCTGGATGCCCAGCACAGTTCCGACTGGCGTTATCGTATCTGGGCGGAAACCTGGCCCAAGGTGCCGGAGCATCTGTTGCTCGGCAAAGGCTATACCATCACGGCCGAAGAATATTCGTTCATGGGCAACGAAATTTTTGACCGGAATAGTATCAACTCAGCCGAGCAGTCGCTGGCCGTTTCCGGCGATTATCACAGCGGGCCGCTGTCCACGCTGATGCCCTTCGGCATCTGGGGCGGTATCGGCATGCTCTGGCTGATGGGCGCCACCATCTACGTGACGTATCGCAATTACAAGTATGGCGATCCGGAGATTCAGGCTTTCAACATTTATATGTTCGTCAGCGCCGTCAGCGGCACTTTCTTTTTTCTGTTCATTGTCGGCGGGTTCAGTGGTGACGTCACCAATTTTGCCAAGCTTGCGGGCTTCAGCGTGGCCATGAACGGCGGCCTGGCCAAGCGCCCCGCCAAGCCAGCCTATAATCCGCGAATCAAACCGCTGCCGGCGGAAGCGCCACAACCGGCGTAGAAAAACCGGAAGGCTGAAACCGGAAGGCGGAGAATCAGCAAATGGAAACACGATTGTGACCATGGCCAAACGAACCAAAAGCGAAACCTGAAATCCGAAACCGGAAAACGAAATACTAAAACACGGAAGCAACGAGTTAACTTTATTAACCGCACTTTTCCAGAATCCATGGCGCACTCCTTTTTATTTCAGGTTTCAGGTCTCAGGTTTCAGGTCTCCGGC
>CAILDU010000193.1 GCA_903833055.1 uncultured Verrucomicrobia subdivision 3 bacterium
ATCCGCGCAGGAAAATGCCGACGAAGAAACTTCCAAGGTGGACGAAGCGCAAAAACAATTGGAAGCGGCGTTTGCGGAAAAAGAAATGGCGCTCTCACAGCTCAACGAATCGCAGACGAATGTTGCCGCTGCAAAATTAAATTTGTCCTACACGAAAATTTTTGCGCCCTGCGACGGACGCGTCACGCGCAAGCAAGTTGAAGCTGGAGATTATTTGGATGTCGGCCAGCAGATTTTGTCCATCGTGCCGGAAGAAGTTTGGGTCGTCGCGAATTTCAAAGAGTCGCAGCTCGACAAAATGCGCGCCGGTCAGCCGACGACGGTGGAAATTGACGCACTCGGCGGACGTGAATTTCGCGCGCACGTGGACAGCATTCAAGCGGGCAGCGGTGCGTCATTTAGTTTGTTGCCGCCGGAAAATGCCACGGGCAATTTCGTGAAAGTCGTCCAGCGCGTTCCCGTAAAAATTGTTTTCGACGAAGCGTTGCCGGAATGTTTTGTGATTGGCCCCGGGCTTTCCGTCACGCCAAGTGTGCAAGTGAGTAAACTTGTTTTACCCGCATGGGTATTGGCGATTATTGCCGTAATTATCACTGGCGCGGCAGTCTGGCTTTTTAAATTTTTCACCAACCGCAAAGCGGCGGCGAAATAATTTCCCATGCAGACGGAATGGAAACCGCGCCACAGCCCGTGGCTCATCGCGATGGGCGTGATGATGGCGACGTTCATGGAGGTGCTCGACACGTCCATCGCCAACATCGCGCTGCCGCACATCGCAGGCAGTTTGTCGGCGACGCCGGAAGAGGCGACGTGGGTGCTCACCAGTTATCTCGTCTCGAACGCCATCGTGCTGCCGACGACCGGCTGGCTGGCGAATCACTTCGGACGCAAACGCGTGTTCATCACCTGCATCGTGATGTTCACGCTGTCATCGGCGTTGTGCGGATTGGCGTGGAGTTTGCCGACGCTGATTTTCGCGCGAATTTTACAAGGCATCGGCGGCGGAGCGATGGTTCCAATTGCGCAGTCCATCATGCTCGAAAGTTTTCCGCGCCAGAAACGCGGCGCGGCGATGGCGATCTTCGCACAGGGCGTCGTCGTTGCGCCGATTCTCGGTCCGACGCTTGGCGGCTGGATTACGGACAGCTATTCGTGGCGCTGGATTTTTTACATCAATCTGCCGGTGGGGATTTTGGCAATTCTGGCCGCGCAATGGCTCGTGGAAGATCCGCCTTACATCCAACGCAATAAATCAGCGACGATTGATTACGTCGGCTTCGGCCTGCTCGCCGTGTGGCTCGCAACGCTGCAAATCCTCTTGGACAAAGGTCAGGAAGCCGATTGGTTTGGTGCGGTCTGGGTGCGCTGGTTCGCGCTCGCATCAATTTTGTCGTTCGCAGGATTTATTTATTGGCAACTTAAAGCCAAACATCCACTCGTGGATTTAAGCGTTTTCAAAAATCGAAATTTTACCATCGGCCTAATTTTAATGACGACGCTCGGCGCAATTCTTTACGGCACGACCGCGCAAATTCCGCTGTTCCTGCAAACCCTCATGGGCTATCCGGCTTTACAAAGCGGCTACGCAATGTCACCGCGCGGCATCGCGGCATTCATCACGACATTTTTTGTCGGTCGCATCGTGGGCAAAGTGCGGGCGAAATGGATGCTCTGCGTGGGCTTTACCTTGCTGGCCGTCTCCTCATTCATGTTGAGCAATTTGAATTTGCAAGTCGCGCAAATCAACGTCATCTGGCCGAGCATCGTCAACGGCATCGCCATTAGTTTTATTTTTGTGCCGCTCACCACCGCAACGATGAGCCAGCTCGCACAGCAACAACTCGGCAACGCCACCGGCCTCTACAACCTCATGCGCAACCTCGGCGGCAGCATCGGCATCGCGTTCGTCACCACCATGCTCGCGCGCGGCGCGCAGGTGCATCAGGCGCTCATGGTCGGCCATCTCGCACCCGACAATCCGGCCTTCCGGCAGCAATTTGATTCTGCGAAACATCTGCTCGCGCACCACGGTGATTCTGTGACGGCTTCGCGACAAGCCTACAATGCCGTGTATTCCTTGCTCGACCAGCAGGCGCATCTACTCGCCTTCGTGGACAACTTTTTTATCTTCGGCGCCATGGCCGTGCTCACGATGCCGCTGATTTTTCTCTTCAAACGCGTGACTGCGCCGACGAAGCCAATGCCGGGCGCGCACTAAAAATCAGCCGGCGATTTTTGCGAGCACCAACGAAGTAATTTCCCGCGCGCGTTCATCATTCGCCGCTTCCGCATAACAACGAAATTCCGGCGCATTGCCGGACGGACGTAAATGAATAATTTCTTCGTTGGCAAAAATAATTCTTAATCCATCCGTGCGATTTAATTTCGCAACTGCGCCACAAATTTCGCCAAACATTTTTTCAATTGCCGCTTTATCGCCGACTTCCGATCCAGAATTAAACTTCGCCAGAATTGCCAAGCTTTTCTCCGTCGCAAAATTTTTCAACCGGTCACTCGCCGTGAACCGCGCGGGCAATGTGGCCGTCAGTTCGGAAACTTTTTGCTTCTGCGATTTTGCCAACAACAAAATTCCTAACATCACAATTACCGCATCACGCGTCGGCAACGCGCGCAGAAATTTTCCGCCAGTTTCAATGTCCGAGTTCAGCAAAAATCCGCCGTTCGCTTCGTAGCCGACCACGCGCTTCGCCCCGTCAATGCTGGCTTGAATCATTGAATCCACCACGAACGGCGAGCCGATGCGCGTGCGCCGGATTTCAGGAAACCAGCCGCATTTTTCCACCGCCGTGTTGCAACTGACCGGCGTGCTGATGGAATCCGCCGCCAAAAATTTCGCGCACAAAACGCCCGCGACATCGCCGCGCAACCAGTTGCCGTTTTCATCGCTCACCAGCGGACGGTCGCTGTCGCCGTCGGCGGAAACGAGCGCGTCAAATTTACCAGTCGCTGCCCAATCGTGCGCCAGTTGCACGTCTTCGGGGCGAATCGCCTCGGTGTCCACTGGAATAAATTTATCCGACCAACCGAGCGCGGTGACCTCCGCGCCGAGGTGCGAAAAGATTTTTACCAGCACCTCGCGCCCGACGGCGGAATGCTGATAAACCCCGACGCGCAATCCTTTCAGCGCATCGCGGCTGAAAAAATTCAAATAGCGCATCGCGTAATTCTCGCCAGCTTCGGGCGAAATTTCCTGCGCCGGTTTTGCCTTCGTAAAATTTCCGTCCGCGCCAAACAGCGCGTCGTCGAGTTCGACGATTTGGCTACTCATGCCCTTCTCGTCCGACTTCAAAACTTCACCGCCGCATTTGTTAAATTTTATGCCGTTGCGGTCGTCGGGAATGTGGCTGCCGGTGACCATGATGGACGGAATTTTATTTTCAAAACCGAACAGCGCGACGGCGGGCGACGGAATTTTTCCGCAGTTCACCGCGCGATAACCCAAATCATCCGCCGCGCGGCAAACCGCTTCCATCACGCGACTGCTGCTCGGACGAAAATCGCCGCCGACCGCGACGCGTTCGCCCGCGCGCTTGATTTCGCCAATGGATTCAAGGTATTGGAGAAACCCCTGCGCGTAGGCGTAACAAACTTTATCCGTCATCGCCGTCGCCAACCCGCGCGCGCCGCTCGTGCCGAATGCCACGCCGCTTTGCGCCATCAAATCTTGAATGGAAATTTTCATAAGCAAAATTATTTGGTCGCGTCTGCTTTTGCCTTCTCGCCGTAAAAGTTTTTCAGCACGTCAAACGCTATTTTCTTTTCACCATTGTGGCCGATAAGTCCCTTGATATTCCAGCCATCTTGAATGCCGGACAGCGGGCGGCGCGGCGAACGAAAGTCGAAAAGAATCCACGGCGTGCAGCCGCTAAAACCGGGAATCTGCTCCAACATCGGCAACGTGCGGCGGTAAAGTTCGGCCTGATATTCTTCGGTGAAACGCGTCGTCGTCTCGCCATGCAAACCTTGCTTGGCGTCCGCACCAAATTCGCTGATGACGACAGGCTTGTGATATTTGATGCTCCAGGTGGTGCGATCAATTTTCTCCAGCGTGCCGTCATACCAGCCGGTGTATTGATTAAAACTGCACAGGTCGGTGTATTCGCCGAACGGATCGTCCACGACTTTGTGATTTTCCGGTTTCGCGCCCGGATGATTTTCCATCGTGCCGGAATGAACTTCCATCGCCGCCGAAACCAGCCGCGTGCCGTCGAGTGCGCGCGCTTCATCCACGAGCGCTTTCAGAAATTTCGTGCGCGGTTCGCTCACCGGGGTTTCGTTGGCCACCGACCAAACGATAACGCTGGCGCGGTTTTGATCGCGGGAAATTAAATCAGCCAGTTGCTGCTTGGCGTTGGCGAGCGTGGCCGCGTTCGTCCATTGAATCGTCCAATAGACCGGAGTTTCTTCCCAACACAGAATGCCCAACTCGTCAGCCACGCGCGCCATGTGTTCGTTGTGCGGATAATGCGCGAGGCGCACAAAATTACAGCCGAGTTCCTTGGCGTTCGACAGCAACATCCGCGCGTCCGCTTCCGACCACGCGCGGCGGCCTTCCGTCGCCACTTCCTCGTGAATGCAAATGCCGCGCAGAAAAACTTTTTTGCCGTTCAGC
This sequence comes from uncultured Verrucomicrobia subdivision 3 bacterium, assembly GCA_903833055.1. GTDB lineage: Bacteria > Verrucomicrobiota > Verrucomicrobiia > Limisphaerales > UBA11358 > UBA11358. The sequence goes on from CAILDU010000193.1 coordinate 4,634, forward strand.
AAAATATCCGTGCCACTCGTGGCGATGCTGCGAAAACCAACGCGGTCTTTCAATTCATCCGCACCGCAGGAAATCACAACATCATTTAGCACCGGATTTTCCGGCGACCACCACGCGAGATTCGGCGTGTTCAATTCAAACCGCGCCACGCCATTCGTGTCCGCCGTCATTTCGGCGGCAATTTTCAACGATGGAAAATTTATTTTAACCGTTTGGTTTTTGTCCCCGCCATCAAGTTGAACGGTTGCCTCAATCGTATTCGTTGTGCCTGCTTTCAGCCGCGTGCGGAAATTGGAAATAAATGTCGCGGGCGTTTCGACGAGCAGAACATCGCGCGTTAAGCCGCCATAATTCCACCAATCAGTGTTCACCGTCGGCACGGCGTCGGCGTGGCGGTTGTTGTTCACGCGCACGACGAGCGAATTGTTTTTCGCCTTTGCCAGCTTGGTGATTTCGTAGGCGAACGGTGTAAAACCGCCAATGTGTTTACCAAGTTTTTTGCCGTTGAGATAAACGTCCGCCTCGTAATTCGCCGCGCCAAAATAAATGAATAGCCGGTGATCGGGCGCGGATTTTACTATGTCAAATTTTTTGCGATACCAAACGGAACCTTCGTAATAAAAAAGTTTTTCGTCCTGCGAATTCCAGTCGCCCGGCACATTCAAAGTCGGACTGGTGTCGAAATTATATTCAATCAGCTCGCCGTCCTTCGCCTGTTTGTCGAGCGCGTAGCCGCCGGTGATTTTTCCGTTGGCATCATACGGCTGACGGCGATAATCAAAATAACCCGTGTCATACGGGTCAACGATAACATTCCACTTGCCGTCCAGACTCGTCGTTTGCCGCGCAAACACATCAGCAATCATCACTTCGCTGCGCGCGCTGACCGCACCAACGAACGCGACGACGAGCAGCAGAATTAATTTTTTCATGTGATTTTTAGTTGAACGCAATCAGGCTACCGCATCTCAAACCGTGAAGAAATAGTTTTTGCAGCGCGCACGCATCCGTGAGATAGATTGTGGCGGCAGGAACCGAAACGAAATGAAAACGACCTTAATTTTAATCGCGCTGGGCGTAACGCTGTTCGTCACCGGCTGCAATGCCGCGCCGACCAACAGCCCGGCCGCCACCAACAATTCAACCAACTCCACCATGAAATTCCCACTGCAACGCACCGAGGCCGAATGGCGCAAGATTTTGACGCCCGAACAATATCACGTCCTGCGCGAAGCGGGCACGGAGCGCGCCTTCACCGGCAAATACTGGGACGCGAAAACGCCCGGTGAATATCATTGCGCCGCGTGTGGCGCGCTGCTGTTCAAGTCGGATGACAAGTTTGATTCCGGCTGCGGCTGGCCGAGTTTTTCGGAAATCGCCGCGCAGGGAAAAGTTATCGAACGCCAAGACACCAGCTACGGCATGGTGCGAACGGAAGTTTTGTGCGCGAACTGCGGCAGCCATCTCGGCCACGTTTTCGACGACGGCCCCGGCCCGAAAGGTCTGCGTTACTGCATCAACTCCGCCTCAATTGATTTTGCGGACACGAACGCGCCAACGTGGAAAGTGCCGGAGAAGAAATAATTTATTTCTTCACATTCGCCGCCGCGCGGAAAATTCGCAGCAAACCGTAATCATATTTTTCGCCAAGTAATTCGCGGGCGCCGACGATGTTGCCCCAGCCAGTGCGCTTGAACGCAGTGGCGATTTCCGCTTGTGCTTCGGTGTTGATGAGTTGCGCTAAATCAATCACCTCGCCCGCTTCGATTGCCGTGCCGAGGTGTCCGTAAATCGTGCCAACCGTCAATCCGCGCGGCGAAAGGCAGTTGTCGCACGCGCCGCAGCCGTCGGCGGAAAATTCTTCGCCGAAATATGCGAGCAATTCGGTGCGACGACAATTCGCACTTTCCGCGTAGTGAACCATCTGTTGCAACTGCTCGCGCGCGATCTGCTGTTCTTGCGCATTCGGTTTATCGTCAATGAACATGGTCTGTTTCACCGCATCGCCGGGACTGAAAATCAAAATACATTCGCCCGGCAGACCGTCACGACCCGCGCGTCCGGTTTCCTGATAATAGCCTTCGATGTTCTTCGGCAAATCGTAATGGATGACAAAACGCACGTTCGGTTTGTTGATGCCCATGCCGAACGCGATGGTCGCGCAAACCACACGCACATCATCGCGCAAAAATAATTCCTGATGCGAACTGCGTTCCGTCGGCGTGAGTCCGGCATGATAGGGCTTGGCCTTGATGCCATTTTCGTTCAGCCGATCGGCCACGTTCTCTGCGCCTTTGCGCGAGAGGCAATACACGATGCCGCTCTCTTTCGGCCGCGCGCGGAGAAATTCAAAAAGCTGATCGAACGGTTTGTTTTTGGCGATGACGCGGTAGGTCAGGTTTGGCCGATTAAAACTGGCGACGTAACATTTCGGCTCGCGCAACTGCAAATGGTTGACGATGTCTTCGCGCACGCGGCCAGTCGCGGTGGCGGTGAGCGCCATGAACGGGACGTTGGGAAAATATTTTCGCAGTTGGGAAATCTGCCGATACTCCGGGCGAAAATCGTGTCCCCATTCGCTGATGCAATGCGCTTCGTCAATGGCGATGAGTTGGACGTTCCACTTTTGCAGATCGGACAAAAAACCGGAAAGCATCAGACGTTCGGGCGCGACGTAGAGCAATTTGAATTCGCCATTGTGCAAACCGCGCAGACGTTTTCTGGATTCATCTTGTGTGAGTGACGAATTCAAAAAGGTTGCGGCGATGCCGCTGGCTTGCAGCGCGTCCACCTGATCTTTCATCAATGCTATCAAGGGTGAAACAACGACGGTGAGTCCGTCGCGCGCGAGCGCAGGAAGCTGAAAACAAAGCGATTTTCCGCCGCCGGTGGGCAGCAATGCGAAGGTGTCTTTGCCCGCGAGCGAGTCGCGGATGATTTCTTCCTGCAACGGGCGGAACGAAGTGAAACCGAAGTATTGCTTCAGCAGCGGGAGCAATTCTGGTGCGGTGGATTTCACAGCCAGAAAAATAAACCCGCCGCTTTGGGTGTCGAGGAAATCCGCTTGGAATTATTCCGCGTCCAGCGCCTTGAGATTGGCGGGCGCGTGGACTGCTTTCAGTTCGCCAACACCGCCAACTTCGGCTTCGCTGTGGCTGATTTTTCCGCGCGTGCCGAAGGATTTCACTTCGTCAATCAGACGCGCGTCCACGGAATCGCGGTGCAGCGAACAGCCGACATTTTCCAAAATATTTTTCAGCGCGGCTTCGGCGGATTCGATTTTTAAATTGTCGAGCGAACCATTGCTAGGCGATTCAACAAACGTCGGCGCTTTTTCTCCGCTGCCGAAATCAGCAGGGACAAGTTCGCGGCCGTTCAATTTTCCATCTTTGTCCGAATCTACAAAATTATTTTTCAGAAAAATATGATCGGTCGCGGCGCACTCGCCGACGGCGTGCGAACTGGAATTTGGCCCGGCGATAAAATAATTTCCGACGACATCCTGAAAATGGTCGCCTGCCGAATGTCCACCGACAAGACCACAAACACCCCAATTATACACGACATTATTGATATATTGAATTCTTCCTTTGGCCTTCGGATTGCGGCTCTGGTTGTTAATCCAAAGGTTGTGCGTGTAAGTGATGTTCGTCACGTCATCCGAAAGCGAGCCGAAGCGTTGCGGGTCCACGCCCTCGCCAATGATGCAGTTTTGAAACGTAATGTCGTGACTGCCTTGCGTAAGGCCAAGGCAATCCCAGCGCCCCCACTCAATCGAGCAATGATCAAAAATCATGTCGCTGCCTTTGGAAAGATTCACAGAACATTTGCCTTTGTCGCCCGCGATGCCTTCGCGAAAACGCAAGTAGCGCACGACGATATTTTTTTGCCCGCTGAACGAAACCGTGCGTCCGTAAATCATCACGCCATCGCCGGGCGCGGTTTGGCCGAAAATGGAAATGTCGCTGCTAACGGCGACGTTTGATTTGAGACGAATAATTCCGCTGACATCAAAAACGACAACGCGATTCGGTTTACTCACCGCGTCACGGAACGAACCTGCGCCGGAATCGGCGAGCGTGGTGACGTGAAACACTTCGCCACCGCGCCCGCCGCTGGCGAACTGGCCGAAACCTTCTGCGCTGGAAAAAGCCAAGTTGGTCTGCGCGGAAACAAATTGCGCGGCAGACAAAATTACGGCGGCAAAAATAACTTTGGGTTTCATCAAGTTGTGGACGGAATCCGCCGCGCCGCAGTTACAAATTACACTGATAAATCAGTGGTATTCCTGCACGGTCTTGACCGCGTAGCCGGATTTTTTCAGTGCGGCGATGCCGAGGGCGGCAGCTTTGGCGCCACTCAACGTCGTCATGATGGGCGTGCCGGTGTAAACGGCGGTGGTGCGGATTTTGATTTCGTCTGCGCGCGGTGACGCGCCGCTCGGCGTGTTGATGACGAGTTGGATTTGCTTGTTCTTGAGTAGGTCAACCGCATTCGGACGGCCTTCCTGCAATTTGAAAATGCGTTCCACCTTCAACCCCGCTTTTTCCAAAATCGTGGCCGTGCCGCCGGTGGCGATCAGTTCAAAACCGAGTTCGGTGAATTGTTTGGCGACCGCCGCGACTTCTTTTTTGTGCGCGTCGCTGACGCTGATGAAAACTTTTCCGCTCGTTGGCAGCGGCGAGTTTGCGGCCATTTGCGATTTGGCGTAGGCCGTGCCGAGGTCGGCGTCGAGGCCCATGACTTCACCGGTAGAACGCATTTCTGGCGAGAGCAAAATGTCCTGACCAACAAATTTGTTGAACGGGAAAACGGATTCTTTCACCGCCCAATACTTCGTCCAGATTTCTTCCGTGAAATTTAATTCCTTCAACGTTTTTCCGGCCATCACGCGCGCGGCGATTTTCGCGAGCGGTTTGCCGATGGCTTTGCTCGTGAACGGCACGGTGCGCGAGGCGCGTGGATTCACTTCGAGAACGTAAACGGTTTCGCCTTTGACGGCGTATTGCACATTCATCAGGCCGACGACTTTTAATTCCGTCGCCATCGCGTGCGTGTATTTGCGAATGGTTTCGATGACGCTTTGTGAAAGCGTGTGCGGCGGCAGCACCATCGCCGCGTCGCCGGAATGCACGCCGGCAAATTCGATGTGTTCCAACATTCCGCCGATGACAATTGTGCCGCCGTTCGGCAAACCAACGTCGGCGATGCAATCCACATCAACTTCCGTCGCGTCTTCGAGAAATTTGTCCACGAGCACCGGACGGTCGGATGAAACTTCGACGGCGAATTTCATGTAGTGTGTCAGTTCCGCATCGGAATAGACAATCTGCATCGCGCGACCGCCGAGCACAAAACTTGGGCGCACCAACACCGGATACGTCAGGCGTTTTGAAATGACAAGCGCTTCTTCCGCGTTCGTGGCGAGACCATTCGGCGGTTGCGGAATTTTTAATTTGTCCAGCATCGCCGCGAACAGTTTTCGGTCTTCGGCGATCTCGATGCTCTGCGGCGAAGTGCCGATGATGTTTACGCCATTTTTTTGCAAACCGAGCGCGAGATTCAATGGAGTTTGTCCGCCGAATTGCGCGATTGCGCCCCAACATTTTTCGCGTTCGTAAATGTGTAAGACATCTTCCAGCGTGAGCGGCTCGAAAAATAGTTTGTCGCTGGTATCGTAATCCGTCGAAACGGTTTCGGGATTCGAGTTCACCATGATGGTTTCAAAGCCATCTTCCTTCAGCGCAAAAGCCGCATGAACACAGCAGTAATCGAATTCGATACCCTGGCCGATGCGGTTCGGACCGCCGCCGAGAATCATCACTTTTTTCGCGGTGTTGCCTTTCACTTCGTCGTCACCGCGATCGTAGGTGGAATAATAATATGGCGTGTAAGCCTCAAACTCCGCCGCGCAGGTGTCCACGAGGCGGTAGCTCGGCACGAGGCCGATGCGTTTGCGCTCGGCGCGGATGGCGTCCTCGGTCGTGCCGGTGAGATGCGCGATTTGCCGGTCGGAAAATCCGAGCGACTTGGCTTGGGCTAATTTTTCTGCGTTGAGTGATGACATTCGGCGAAATTAAATTCGCAATAGTAAGCCGGAATTTTTTCCGCGTGTCCAGAAAGTATCAAGCGAACACGCTTGCTGCAGCGAGACGATTGCATTATCCAATCGGTCATGCGGCGAATCAGAAATGGCTGGTGCTGGCTGGCGCTCTTGCTCCCGCTCACTGCTGGCGCGCAGATTGATCCGGTCAAACGCGACCTCATTCAAGTTGGCTACGACCAGCCGCTCAAAGGTCAGTCGCCGCTCGGAGCTTACGCGTTTTATTATCACAACGACCCGAATTTTATCCGCACGAATCTGACGTGGCGGCTCGCGCTCGCGCCGGTTTATCTCGATTCCGAACTCGGCTTCAATCATCTGCTCGGACCGAATACGGATTTTGCGCTTGGCGTGGCCGGCGGCGGCTACGCGGACAGTTACAGCGAAGTGGACGGCGGTAAATTTCTCAAGGGCGAATCTTTCAACGGCAACGGCGGCGAACTTTCCGCCAGTGTTTATCACCTGTTTAATCCCGGCGACTTGATTCCGCTGAATTTTATTTTGCGCGGCACGACGCATTATTCCGCCTATGACCGCAATCCCACTACCGCGAATAATTTTGAAGTCCCGAATAATGATTTGACCACCAGCGTTCGCACTGGCCTGCGTTTTGGCGGCATCGAGCCAACTTTATTTCCCGCGCTCGCGATGGAACTTTCCATTTGGTATGAAGGCTATTTCCGCGCGAGTCCCGGCAGTTACGGTTTCAATAATGACCGCGAAATCGAACCGTCCTCGCATCAGTTTTGGAGCGCGGCGGCGCTGTCCTACACGCTGCCGGACAGCAAACAAAATTTTTACGCGCGGCTAGTCGGCGGCACGACCATCAATGCCGACCGCATGAGCGCCTACCGGCTCGGCGGATTTTTGCCGCTCGTCGCCGAGTATCCGCTCTCGCTGCCCGGCTATTATTTTCAAGAGTTCAGCGCGCGCCAATTTGTGCTGCTGAACACCAGTTATCTTTTGCCCATCGCGCCGAACCAACGCTGGAATCTCGACTTCAATGCCGCCACCGCCGTCATTGATTATCTGCCCGGCACCGGTCAGGCCGGTAGTTCCGTCAGCGGCGCGGGCGCAGGAATTTTATATCGCGCACCGTCGGATAAATTTCGCTTCATCGCCAGTTACGGCTACGGTTTCAATGCCATCCGCGATGGCGAGCGGGGTTCAAGCAGTATTACGATTCTGCTGCAAATTGACTTGGACAAGCCGCACGGAGACAGTTTTAGTTCCGCGCAACCCGGCCAGTGGCGCGGCTGGAACTGGCTGTTTGGCCGGTGAAAAAACTTGCTTCTGCGGCGTCATCAGGCAAACTTTTCGGCTCGGTCGCGCATATGGTGGAATTGGCAGACACGCTACTTTGAGGTGGTAGTGCCGAAAGGTGTGCAGGTTCAAGTCCTGCTATGCGCACCATTATTCACAAGGGAATTGAAGATTCTTGCAATTCTCGCACAGTTTACGCACAGTTTTTGGCCGAAACCGAAGGCCGGAAAATGCGTTTCCCAAAAATCATCAAGCATCGCCGCTTTGAGGCGACCATCTACGGGAAAAGCAAAAGTTACCCTTATTACCGCGTCGCCTACTACGCTGTCGGGAAACGTCGCACCCTCAATTTTAAGACTTTTGGCGAAGCCAGAACCAAAGCTGAAAGCATTGTCCGCGATCTTGCCGACGGTTCGCAAGCCGTGGCTTTGTCTGCCGATCAATCACGCGACGCAATCACTGCGTTTGAAATACTTGAAGCCTTTCGACAAGAGGGCGGGCGGCGAATTTCTTTGCCCGCTGCCATTTCTGAATTTGTTGAAGCATCCAAAAAATTAGGCGAACGGTCATTGCGTGAGGCGGCGGACGGATTTCTAAAAAATGTTGCCGTCGTAACCGCCAAAGACATTGGCGAAGCCGTTGACGAATTTTTGAAAGGTGACGAAACGCGCACCAAAGCAGCCGAAGGCCAGCGGGCGCAACTGTCCGCAAAGTATGCCTACAATCGCCAGCTTCAATTGGAAAAATTTGCCGCTGCATTTCCCGGCACACCAGTTTGCGATTTAACCAAGAGGCATTTGGATGGCTTCATTGAATCTTTGGGCAACCTAAAATCCAAGTCACGCAATCGCCGCAAAGCAATTTCCCCAAAAAGCCGTAATCACTACCGCGCCGCCATCCGGCAATTTTTGAATTGGGCAGTTCGCAAAGATTATCTATCTATCACGCATCGCTTATTTGACGCTGACAGCTTGCGTCCCGAACACGCCAATAACGGCGAAGTCGCCTTTTATTCGCCCGCTGAATTGGCCGCGTTGCTGGCAAATGCAGATGAAACTTTGCGTCCGATAATTGCCATCGGCGGCTTGGCCGGACTGCGCACGGCAGAATTATTAAGTTTGGATTGGGCAGGTATTTGGCGCGCGAATGGACACATTGAAATTACGGCGGGAAAGAGCAAAACTCGCCAGCGGCGCATTGTGGAAATTTGTCCCACGCTGGAAACTTGGCTTGAACCATTTCGGAAAAATAAAACCGGCAAACTCTGGCCTGCGCATGAAGTCACTTTTCAACAAGCCTTTGTCACCCTTTGCGAAAACGCCAAAATCAGCCGCAAACCAAACGGCTTACGCCACGCTTTTTGCACATATCATTTTGCGCTTCATGCGAACGAAAATCTAACGGCGCAACAAGCTGGCAATTCGCCCGCGATGATTCACGCGCATTACAAAGGGTTGGCGACAAAGACAGACGCAGAAAAGTGGTTTGCCGTTAATCCCGCAAGCGAGCAAAAATAATTTTTTAGTAATTACAAAAAATGAGCGTTCAATTTCCATATCGTGCCGTCATTTGCGGCGAGGAACACATTGTAAAGGGCTGGCGAGGCCAAAAACTTGTTACAAATAAAGCGGTTTTTTCTGTCCGACATATCTACGGCAATTGGCAAATCCAAGACTTTAGGTTATTTGAGGTCGCGATGATCCAACCCGACGGAAAAGACAGTTGGCTGCTTAACGGCAAGCCGCTTTCCTTGCTGGAATCAATTAGGATGGGTGTGAGGCTAGTAGAAATTCCGCGCGACGAAAACTTGCGTGTCCATAAAGATTATGTCCGCGCTGTGGCTTGGGTTGATACCAAAGGCAACCTCGCAAAAGTTACCGAGCTTTTAGACGAAATAATCAAGTTTTGGAAAAAGGCTGAATTGGCCGTTGCTGATTCCAATGAAGAGCCACACCCAACTTTAGCGGAACTTTTTTCAAAACTCGGCGAAAGCATAATGGAAATCACAAGATGCAAAGAGCTATTAGCAACTTGGAGCAATCAGATTTGGCTCACGGAATTTCGACCGTCTAACCAAAAGAAACCTATCTCGGCCAACGAAAAACAACTTGCCGCCGTAACAATAAAATTGGAGCAAACCCAAAAATCACTTTCCAAAGCCGAAGCTGTAACAAATGACACCTTAAAAGAAGCGTTATCGAAATGGATGAGGTTCGATCCGGCGGGCATGGCGATTACGACAAAAGCGCGCATTGAAAAAGCCGTTAAATTATATTTAACCGACAAAGAAAAAATGGGATCGCTGTCCAAAATTGCCACCGAATTTGGAGTGTCAAAAAAGACTGTTTCTTTGTGGTTCAAAACATTTAGTGAAGAAACTGGATTCCGCGTAGTTACTTACCGCCGCCATGAATCCGTTAGGGCGCATCAGAAGGCCGATTTGGTGCAAGACGAGGAGGAATAAGCCAGCCGGACAGAAGGGGTGTTACCGTAACGGAAGGTAACACCTTTGAAACCCAATAAACATTGGGGGTTTTTGTGTTTTCAGTGTTTGAAAGGTAACTAGCCGCGTGTTTGTGAAGGCTGATGAAGCCTGACACAAACATGATAAATACACCGCAACAACAAGCCACGTCGGGCGAGACGGGCTTCATTGACGAAAAAGAACTGTTGAAACGTCTCCCCGTTTCACGTCGGACGCTGTTCAGTTGGCGCACGACCGGCAAAATCCCTTCTGTCCGTCTTGGCGGGCGGCGCGTCCTGTTTCATTGGCCGTCCATTGAAGCAGCCTTGTTACGCAAACAGAAAGGCGGTGTTGCATGAGCCTTGAATTTCGCCCCGTCAAAGAAGGCCGCCAGATCGCCGATTGGGTAAAAGCGTTAAAGGGTAAATCCGGCGTTTATCTCATCCGCGAAAAATCCGACTGGATCATTTTCGCCGGTGATGTGGTTTATGTCGGCGAAAGCCACACGGATCGGCTTTACTCGACATTGCTCCGCCATTTCCAACATTGGACAGGCAAAACAGCGGGCGCAACATTTGCCGTTTCAAAGGTAGAAGTGGCCGTGGTGCGTTGCCCGGCCAAGCGTGCGCTTGCCCTGCAAAATTCCATCATAGAGGAATACCGCCCCCGGCTGAATACCACCGCCAATCCCGATGCTCAAAAATAAAAGGCGCGGGATATGAATTTAACCGAACTGAAAAACTTGCTCGCTGCCAAGACGGGCAACGAGCCGAAGCCAGCGGGCGAAGGATTTATTTGCCGTTGCCCGGCGCACGAAGATCAAACCGCGAGCTTGTCCATTGGCACAGGCCGCGACGGATTGCTTTTGAAATGTCACGCCGGATGCACGTTTGAAAACATCATTGCCGCGCTAGGTATTAAACCAGCCGAATTATTTTTCAAAAATAATGCCGCAAAAAAGAGCGGCAAATTAAACCTTGTCGAAACTTATGCTTACCGCGCCGCAGACGGAAAATTGCGATTTGAAGTTTGCCGCTATGATCCAAAAGATTTTCGCCAACGTCGGCCAAACCCCGCCGCGCCGGACAAGTGGATTTGGAAATTAGATGGTGTTGAACTTGTCCCGTATCGGTTGCCCGAACTGATAACGGCAGCGAAGGCAGGCGAGACAGTGTTTATTGTCGAAGGGGAAAAGGACGTTGCCGCGCTAGTGGAAAATGGATTCAACGCCACTTGCAACGCAGGCGGCGCGGGCAAATGGCAGGATAATTTTGCCGAGTATTTTAACGGCGCAAAATCCGTTCGCATCATTGCCGACAAAGACGCGCCCGGACGCAAGCACGCCGTCGCCGTCGCCGCGAGTATCAAAGACAAAGTGTCATCGGTAAAAGTTTTCGAGTTGCCAGACACGACAGGCAAAACCGTGAAAGACGCGCACGATTTTTTTGCGGCGGGCGGCACAGCCGAGCAACTCCGCGAGATTGCCGAAGCCGCAGCGGAATTTGAACCGCTCGCCAATGCCGCTGCTGACATAACGCCGAATGAATGGTTTAAGCAAAAGTTTCCCACGCTGGCGGAAACGCATGGCGAGCCGGTTTCCCAAAAATCTGCCAACAACCGAACCAAGGCCAGCGACCTTAACGAAAGTTTCATGGCCGCGACTTTGGGCGCAGCGGCAAATCCCGACGAGCCGACAGTTCACTTGCGCGGTGAAAACCGTTTTTATACCTACACGCCCGGACGCGGAATTTACACACTGGCAAGTGAAGAAGATGTTTCCGCGCGGCTCTCGGCCTTGCTGCTTTCGTGCGCCCGTGCCTGCAAAGAAAATTGCGACGTGGACGCGCTGGAATTTGGTTTGCGTGATTCGTCCGCGCTGGCGGGCGCGGTGAAGCGGGCAAAATCCCATAACGTCGTGCCGGATGATTTCTTTACCGGCGGCATGGAAGAATTTTTGCCCGTTGGCAACGGCGTTTTGCGCGTGAGTGATCGCACGTTGCTGGATTTTTCGCCGCAATACCATTTCCGCAACAAGCTGGCGATTAACTACGTTCCCGGCGCGAAGTGTCCGATGTTTGAAAATGTCCTTTTGGGAAACTCACTCGACTTTGACGACGTTGGCCTTTTGCAACGTTGGTGCGGCCTTGCGTTGGTTGGCCGGAACATTTCGCAGGCGATTTTGATTTTGAGCGGCACGGCGGGCGCGGGCAAGGGGACATTTATTCGCGTGCTGAAAGGCATCATCGGCGAAGCGAACATCGGCAGTTTGCGAACCGAGCAATTAAACCAGCGGTTTGAGATTGGCCGTTTGATTGACCGCACGTTGCTTTATGGCGCGGATGTTCCCGCAAATTTTTTGAGCAACGAAAATGCGTCCATCTTAAAAAGCTTAACCGGCGGCGATCCGATCACGGTTGAACTCAAAAGCAGCATGGCCGCGCCGTCGCTCACTTGTGAATTTAACATCGTCGCCACAAGTAATTCGCGGTTGGTGGTTCACCTTGAAGGCGACGTTGCGGCATGGCAACGCCGTTTGAAAATCATCACCTATGAGAAATCCAAACCCGCCAACGTCATTCCCGATCTCGACAAACAGATTTTGGCAAACGAGGCGTCCGGCGTGCTGAATTGGATGCTGGATGGCCTTTACGCGCTCCGCTCCGCGAACTGGCAGCTTGCCTTGTCGTCCGTCCAAAAATCCCGCGTAGATGAATTGTTGCTGGAAAGCGATTCGGTGAACGAATTTTTTAAGGATCGTTGCCTTGCCGACAGTGCCGCCGAAGGTTTGACCATAACGGATGCTTTCGCGGCCTATGCGGATTATTGCGCGGATCGCGGCTGGACGGGCTTGAACCGGAATTTATTTGGGCGCGATTGTCAGGAAGTCGCCCAGCGGCATTTCCGTGCGACCGTCCGGCATGACATCAAAGGCACAGACGGCAAAAAACAACGCGGCTGGAAAGGCTTTCGGTTGTTTGGCGCAGACGAAGAAAAACCCTGTTGATATGCTATTGAATTATTTTTTGATTTTTGGAAGTGAGAAAAAAGCGTCCGAAGTGTCCGTGCGGACATTACGGACACCTTTTTCCAACTCCCGTCCGATTAAATAAAAACTACCCCAAATTATGAATCCAAAACAAACCGCTCCGTTAATTGCCGCCCTTGCTCCGCTCGTGCCAGTAATTGCTCCGGCTATTCCAATCATTATTATCGGCGGCACAGCCTTGCTTGTCCTGAATTGGCTATTTCCAGACAAAGACGCGGAAACGAAGCCGGAAACCGTGCCAGCGGACAAGGCGGAAATTCCACGAAAAATAGCGGAAACGCCGGTATTCCGGCAAATTCCGGCGGAAAGTCCGGCCAAGTCCGTCGCCGTTCCGCGTCCGTCCGTTCCGCGTGTCATTGTCTCGCCGCCAGCTATTCCAGCCATTCCAACCGTGGTAAAAATAGCTACTTCCGTCCCTGTGCCTGCTGCCGTTATTGCCGCCAAGATCGTGGCACAAGCTCCGCCGTCGCCGATTAAAAAGAAATTCGTCACCCGCGAAGATTTGGCAAAAGTTTTTCAAAATGGCACACGGAAAATAAATCGGACAGCCGCCGTTATTGGTTTGAAAAATCTTGGCTTCGGCAAAACAGCGGCTTATGCGGCATTATCTCCGCACGGTCGGTTTGCCACTTGGTTGCACTGTGCGCCGGACGGAATAATCACTTGGACGGACGGACAGAAGGCACAGACCGGACGCGGATAAGATAAAACGTCCGCTATTTTTTGCCGGAATTGGGTGGAATATAATTTATTTAGAACTAATTCCGTCTTTTTCCGCCGAATTAAAAATAATTAAGCCAGAAAACCGGACGGTTTTGGGGTAGATGGTCGGTCGGTTGTTTATTTAAGCCACGAACAATAGTGGCGCAGCTAAAAAATCAAATGAACATGGTAAAATAATTTTTATTTGTCCAAACGCTAAAAACATGACCAACTCAACCTAAACCATGACAACTTTTGATTTGAGGCGCGCTCACCCCGAAGTGCGTAAGATGGAACAAATACTCGACGCCAATTCTCCGTATAATAGGACGACAATGGGATTGCTAGATGGAATGCGGCGGCACAAAGTGTTGCGAATAAAAGTTTCAAAAGAGCAACTTAATCACGCTCTTTTCGTCATGGATTTGCTTATCAAAGCTTTGGAGCAACGCGGCGCAAAATTTGTAAAAGTTAAAGATTTGGAGCTTTCAGAAATTCGCATTGATGACGAAAGAATAGAATGCCTACTTATTGAAGAAACCAAGCGAACTGAAAAATCAAACTCGCAATCGGCATTTGATAGATGGCAATGGAACCCTACGGGACATTTGCGGTTTGAAATTCAAACATATACTGACAGCGCTTGTCAAAAAAAGTGGAGCGATTCAAAAAAAATATAATTTGGAGGAACAAATTGAAAATATAGTTGAAGGATTGTTTATCTGCGCAAAAGACTTAAAGCAATTTTCTATTAAGATTGCAGAACGACACCGCCAATGGGAAGAAGAGGAGCGGCAGCGAGAAGAAGCTGCCAGTCAAAAAGCACTTGAGCTTGCGCGCCGAAAAAATTTGGAAGAACAGGCACAATGCTGGATGCAATCCATAAATCTTTGCGCCTTCATAGATGCCTGTGAAAAACAAATGACTAATGCGCGCGGCCAATTACAAACAGATTCTGTTGAAACGAAATGGCTTGATTGGGCAAGAAAACACGCTCGACGTTTGAATCCATTAGCCAATGGCTTTATTGAAAAAATAAATTGATCTACTTTGGGATTGGCGCGCAAAAAATCAGTTTTTTTTCTTCGCAGGCTTTATCTGTTTCAACTTTTTCACCGCCGATTCAAAATCTTTTTCAACCGGACTTGGCTTCGCATCTTCCAGCGCGCGGAATTTTGAAAATTCCAACTCGGCTTTTTTTACCGCTGCTTCATGCGAAATTTTTCCTGCGTGATCCAGCAACTTACGCCCGGAGATTTTCAGAAATTCATCCAGCTTTGCAATCCAGTCGCGCATCGTCATCGGCTTGCGTTCCAAGGCTTGCAGCTCCGCAAATTCGAGGTAGAGATTCACGATGCGATTAAGCACCTGCAATTCATCTTCCGTCAGATAATTTTTTGCCACCGCCGCGTCTTCACGCCGCACTCGCCCGCCGGGGCGCGTCGTCACCATGCCCATGAATGGTTTTCCCGCGTCCGCCCGCGCATGGACAATTTCCGCCGCCGTCTGGCCGTGTGTGGCAAAGTGCATTTTGTTTTGCACCGTGGCGAAAAACTTCTGCGATGCCGCCGCGCCCGGATCGTAATCCGTGCTGGTTGCGTAAATGTCCAAAACTTTCTGATAAAACCGGCGCTCCGAAGATCGGATGTCGCGGATTCTCGCCAGCAATTCGTCGAAATAATCCGTCTGCCCCTTGCCCGGCGGATTTTTCAAACGCTCGTCGTCCATCGTAAAACCTTTTACGAGGTATTCTTTCAACCGCTGCGTTGCCCAAATGCGGAACTGCGTGCCGCGTGCCGATTTCACGCGATAGCCAACGGCAATAATCACGTCCAGATTGTAAAAATCCACCCGGTAGGTTTTGCCGTCGGCGGCAGTTGTTGCAAAATTTGCAACAACTGAACCGGACTGCAATTCACCTTCCGCAAAGATGTTTTTGAGATGCTTGGAAATCACCGACTTATCACGCTGAAACAAATCCGCAAGCTGGTTCAAAGACAGCCAAGCCGTTTGCCCGTCCAGCCGCACTTGCAGGCGCGTCTGCGCGTCTTCCGTCTGGAAAATGATGACTTCGCCGCCGGGTTTGGGAGATTCTTCTGGCATACGCGCTTTTGGTTTTCGGATTAAATTTCAGGCTGCCGGTTGCCGGGAAGTTTGCGGCGTTTTGGTGAAATGCGCGACCTAATTTTACCGACAAGCAACCATTTTTGCCGAAAGTGCAAATTGACGCTGCCGGAATTTCCGCGCAAACTCGCCGCGTCCGTAAAAATATAAAAATCAAAAAATAATTTATTTAACAATTTAGCGTAGCTACGGCTACGGGCTGTCCCGAAAACGACCAATTTTTTCAGCCACACAGAAGACCGACCGAGCGCGCCCGAATGGGCGCGACTTGGAGCTTCCCTTCTGTGTAGGCGCTTGGTCGTGCCTCGGGACGGGGCAAGCGACAGGTTCGCGCCTCTTTTCTTTTTAGAATTTCCCGTGGTTGCAGTTGCGTTTCACGCAATGGCAACACAACCAGAATCCCGCAGCAACAAATCGCTCCTTGAGCAGCTTCCCGAAATCGTCCGCGCCGGGAAACGGCAGGCGGAGCGGATTATGGAAGGGCTGGAAGCGCGGAGTCGCGTTGGATTGCAGACGCGCGAACTGGTGACGCCAGCGAAGGACACGAACTGGCAGGAATTTCAAAGCCTCAAACCTCACGCCAAAGCGCAGACGACACTTGGCGGCGATTTGGCTTTGCTGAATGAGACGGCGGGACAGACGCAACTGGTTGCCAGTCGCGCGGAATGGTTCAACCGGCTGATTTACGGCGACAATTTGCTGGCGATGGCCGCGCTGCTGGCGGGTGACGAGGTGACGCCGTCGCTGCGCGGGAAGGTTGACCTGATTTACATTGACCCGCCGTTTGATTCAAAAGCCGACTACCGCACGAAAATCACGCTGCCGGGCGGCGACG
>CAILDU010000194.1 GCA_903833055.1 uncultured Verrucomicrobia subdivision 3 bacterium
ATGGCCGCCTGTCTTTCCGCCGTGCTGGTGATGATGCTGACTTGATTAGCACCGGCCTGTTTGATGGCCGCGGTCACCTGCCGCAGGCGGTTCACGACCTTTTCCTCAATCTGCTTGATCATGTTGTCGTCGCGGAAATGCACTTTGCGGATATAGACGGAGCCGAGGCTGTAACCCCATTCGCTGGATTTGGGCGTGACTTCTTCGCGCACGGTCTGGCTCATGGTGTGGCGGTCTTGCAACATTTTATCGAGCGGCAGATTGCTCAAGCAACGCACGGTGGAGTTGCTGACGTTGGCGGCGAGGGAACCGCGCGGATCGGCATTCTTGAACAGGTAATTGGTGGCGTCGCTGATGTTCATCTCATACCAGATGCCGATGCCCATGGGTGCGCCTTCCTCGGAATTGACGGGTTGGCTGCGGAGATACGTCTGGTCGAGGCGCAAATCGAGTTCGTAGCATTTGCCAAGGATGTTCACGATGAATGCGCGCGGTCCGAGCGTGCCGAGCAGGAAATGCAGGCCGGGTTCGTTCAACACGGTCAGCACCTTGCCGAAGAGCATATACACTTTGCAGTGGCCTTCGTTGACGATGGTGTAGATGCCAAACAGTCGCGTGAACGCGAGCAGCAGCGGCACGAGAATGGAACAACCGATGATGGTGACGATGAATGCGATTAAGAAGTTCACGATTTGGCCTCCAAGATGACGGATTTGAATTTGGAATAGAGCGAAAGGCGGACGTTGCGGATGTAAGCGAGCAACGCACCGTCGCCGGATTGTTTGAGATTCAGCAATTGTTCGTTCAACTGGCGCAAGGGTTCGACTTCCGCCTGCGCCTTGAGGGTTTCAATTTCCACGGCGCGTTTGGATTGTTCAATCTTCTGGTCGGCGGTCGCCTGCGCGAGACTGATGTCGGACGAAACCTGATTGTGCGCGGTGTTGATGGCCGCAAGTGCGGACTCGACTTCCGGCGGTGGATCAATCTCGGTGATGAGTGACGCATCAAGCACGATCCCGTAGCGGGCTTCGGACGAGGAACATTCGCGATCCATGTGTTCATTGAGGTCGCGCAGATTTTTGCGGAGGTCGTTGATGGAAATACCGGTGACAACGAGCGCTTCAGGATCGGGATTCTTGGGCGCTTCGAAATTGGCGATGCGTTCGCGCAACACGGAAACAAAATAACCGATGACGTGGCTGATCGGATGTTTCACGCCGAAGAGATACGCGTATAGATTCCGCTCGGAAGCGCGGTAACGAATCTGGCCGGAGAGACCGGTGTTCAATTGATCTTTGGTGACGGCTTCGAGAATCTGGCCATCCTGGTTCGCCGACGGATCATCGGGGTCTTGCGCCATGCTCAAGGTCTGCGTGGCGACGGAAACTTTATAGACCTTTTCCCATGGCCATTTGAAATACGGTCCGCCCGGCTGGATGACGCGCACTTGCGGATAAATGTAGCGCGTCTTTTCATCTTCATTGAGCGCCTCGGCGATGGGATCGCTCAACGTGGTCATGTCCGGCACGCGGTCGGCGCGGCCGAAGATGGTTTTAACGGCGCGTTCGTTTTGATTGACGGTGTAAAGTCCACCGGCGAGATAACGCAACAGAAACCAGACGATAAAGCCCAAGACGACACCCAGAAATATTCCACTCATAAGATAAATAGGTTGATTACCTGCCCTTGATAACCGCGCCCAAAAAACTAAACAAGGAAAAAGCCGTTCCACAAATCCGCTTTGTTTGGAATCGGTCGGGCGAGGCGCGGTTTGATTAAGATTGTTTTTTTCGGCGAGAATTGTTCAATCAAGTCGAATGGACTTGGCTGATTCCAAATCGAAATCGCTGGCGCTGTGGCAAAAGGCGGTGTTGTTCGCCATTGCTTATGTGGGTTGCGCCGAGGCGGGAAATTATTTGTCACCGCATGGCGGTGTGTTCATCACTTTCTGGCTACCCGCCGGTTTGTATCTGGCCGTGCTGCTCCTGAACCGGACGCGCGACTGGCCGTGGCTGGTGTTGGCGATTCTTCCAGCCAACATTATTTTCGATCTTTTTTACGGGACAAAATTTCTGATGATACTGGTTTTTTATTCCACGAATACAATTCAAGCGGTGATGGGCGCGTGGTTGGTGCGACGGTTGGTGGCGGAACGACCAACGCTGGGCACGCTCAAAGAATTTTTCGGGCTGCTCGGCTTGGCGGCGGTTTTCAGTGCGATGCTGGGTTCGTGCATCACGGCGGAAGCGTTGATTTATTTTGGCTTGAGCGATTCGTTCAGTCACTCGCTCAAAACTTTGTGGGGCAGCAACGCGATGGCGATTCTGGTGCTAACGCCGTTCATCCTGACGTGGTTTTCCCGTCCGAACGAGGCTCGAAATCATTTTGATTCCCGAAAAAAAATCGCGGAAGCCTGCGTGCTGCTGGCCGGTCTGTGCGCCTTTGTCTGGGGCATCGTATTTTACGACCACGGCATCATGTCGCAGCACCGCTTTTATATGATTCCGTTTTTGCTTTGGGCGGGCTTGCGGTTTGGCGCACGGGGAGCGACGGCGGCAAGTCTTTTTCTTTCGCTGGCACTGGCCTTTTTTACCGTGCAATTTTCCTACGGGCTGACGCCGCAACAGACGGCGTCGGGCGAATATGTTTTCATGTTGCAGGGCTTGCTGGCCATGGCGAATTTAGTGGCACTGGTTCCGGCCATCGTCATCAGCGAGCGCGACCGGACGCTGACAGAATTGCGCGAGAGCGAGGCGCGTTTTCGCATCCTCACGGAAGCGGCGTTTGAAGGCGTCAGCATCAGCGAAGACGGACGAATTTTAGACATGAACGATCAGGGACTGAAAATGTTCGGCTATGAACGGGATGAAATGACCGGCAAAAAAATTGTCCAACTCGTCGCGCCGGAATCGCGGGACGTCGTGGCGGAAATTGTGCGGACAGGTCGCGAGGGAATTTACGAACACCGTTTGTTGCACAAGGACGGCAGCGTGTTTGATGCCGAGGCCCAGGCTAAAATGCTTCGCTCCGGCGACCGCGTGCTGCGGATGACGGCGTTGCGCGACATCACCAACCGCAAGCGCGCGGAGGAATTGACCCACATGCAAATGCAGGTGCTGGAAATGCTCTCCGGCGGCAAGTCATTGCAGGAAGCCTTGGACATGCTGCTGCGCCTCATCGAATCACAATCGCCGGAAATGCTTTGTTCCATCCTGCTGCTGGATGCGGATGGAAGTCATATCCACCACGGCGCGGCGCCATCCCTGCCGGCGGATTATTTGCAGGCCATTGACGGCGCAACCATCGGCCCGAACGCCGGCTCGTGTGGCATGGCGGCATTTGAGCGTGATGTGACTCGGCTTTTTCAGGCCAGTTGATGTGTTAGTCTGGGCCACAAGAAAGGACCAGACGATGAAAGGCAAACGGTATACGACGGAAGACAAGATTCGCATCCTGCGGGAGGCGGACCGTGGTGAAAAAAACG
>CAILDU010000195.1 GCA_903833055.1 uncultured Verrucomicrobia subdivision 3 bacterium
AACAACGAGAAAACCCAATGCCAGTGCGACGAAAAAGAACATCGGCAACAGCGACACACCCGCGCGGTTGATTTCGTGACGGACGCGCGGCTGCATGACGCTGCGCGCGAAACTGAATTTATTAAGAATGACGCCGAGCGTGATGAGCGCGAACGCGCCGAGTCCTTGCACGGTGAGCAACGCGAGAAATAATTTCCGGCCAAGCTGGTCGGTGTAGGATTTGGGCGTGGCGGCGTGACGGAACACTTGAATGTTCGCCAGCTCAAAAGCTTTGCCGAGATTGCCACGCATGAAGCAAAGCGTAGGACTCAATGGGCGCGCGGTCAAAAAGGATTTTGCCGGATTTATTTTTCCGTGATGACGGTGTCGCTGTGTTCGTAGGCGGGTGCGCAGCAGCAAAGCAAACGCAGCACTTCGTTGCCGGTGTTCCAGAGCTTGTGCTTCAAGCCGGGTGGAATGGCGATGGCATCGCCAACTTTCACGTCGCGCGTTTCGTTTTCGATGCGGATTTTTCCAACGCCGTGCGTGATGTAATAAATTTCTTCGGCGCGCGGATGGAAATGTTCCTGTGTCGCACCGCCAACGGGCAAACGCGCTTCGGCCAGACTTTGATTGCGGATGGCAGAGTTGCGGTGCGCGAGGAGTTCGCGGATTTCCGATCCGTCTTTCGTCGTGAATGGCGCGGTTTCATTGATGTTTTTTACGTCCATAAATTTTCTCCGTTAAAAACTTTCCGGCACTTTGAAAATTTTTGCCCAGTCCATCTGGCTGATCAAAACGCCAGCAACAATCAGCGCCATCGCCGCGCAAAAGGTCGGCGTGAGCGGTTCGCGCAGGAGCAAAAATGCCCACAGCGTCGTGGTGACGGGAATGAAATTATTGAAGAGCATCACCTGGCTGGCGCGCCAATGGCGCAGCGCAGAATTCCACAGCGCATACGGCACGACGCCGCCGAACAAAATGCACAGCGCCTGCACGCCGAGGTGCGGCGCGTCCACGGTGAATTTGTAATGGAAGCAGAAAATTTCCACCAGACCGAGCGGCAGTAGCCAGACGCCGGACATCCACATCGAGTGCGCAGCGACTTCGACGCCGGGAATTTTTAGACCGAGATGGCGGCCTTGCCAGTTGTAATTGGCCCAAGCGATACTCGCAATCAAGCCACAAAATTCGCCGGGCAAACTGGCTTTGCCCGTTCGCAGCGCGGGCCAGAACAGCACGACGACGCCAGCCAGCGCGAGCAGCGCGGAAAAATAACGGCGGAAGCTGGCGCGATTCCAACGCGGACGTTCCTCGGCGAGCAGCGCCCAAATGGGCGATGCGCCGATGTAGAGCGCGACGTGCGACGCAGCGGTGAGATGCAGCGCCCAGCAAAATGGCACGATGTAGGCCGCGAGGCCGAAACCGCCGCGCAACCAGAGTTGCGGCCACAATGCGCGTTCGATTGGTTTGAATTCGCCGAGCAGTTTGGTGAAGCGCAAGACCGCGAGCAAAATTCCGCCAGCCACGAGAAAGCGCGTCGCGCCGGTAAAAATTGGCGGCCACGTGCCGACGAGCCATTTGGTGCCGACGTTGTTGCCGCCCCACAAAAAGACGACGAGCAGCAGTCCACCGGCGATGTTTAAGTTGTTTTTCTTTTCCGACACGCGGCGAAGTTACGCCATCACAGGAAAGTTGCGAATGAAAATTACAGCGGTAAGTCGCGACTCCGAAACGGAGCCGGAATTTTCTCCAGCACAAAACCAAAACTGCGGGCGCGTTCACACTTCGTCAAACGACCAGAAGCAATCGTGCCTCTTGGCTTCCTCGAACATTTCCGTCATCAACGAACTGACGTGCGTGGTGCGGAACTCGACTTCTGCCATCACCGCAGCGGGACTTTCCAACGTGATGATTCCACCGCTTTCCGCGACCAGCAGATGCGCGTGAGCCGACGTGCCCGTGGTTGTGCCGTCTATTTTTTGCAGGAACGGATTCATACCTGACCTTTGCTCCGTTTTGGGAAAGTTGCAAGTGGTATTTTTGGAAATAAAAAATATGATTTTCGCGGAATGTGCGGCGGGAAATTGATTTGACCGGCGCGCGGGAAAACTTATTGTGCGGGCATGGATCATTCACCCGGTTTTCTAAAAATTGTGGCCGACGCCCAGACGCGCGTCCGCGAAATCTCCATTGACCAGACGCGCGCGTGGCTCGCGCAAAATCCCAAGGTCGTGCTGCTCGACGTGCGCGAAGATTCCGAGTGGAATGCCGGTCACGCGGCGGAAGCGGTGCACCTGGGCAAAGGTGTTTTGGAGCGCGATCTGGAAAAAATGTTTCCCGATGTGAACACGGAAATCATCATGTATTGCGGCGGCGGTTTTCGTTCCGCGCTGACGTGCGACGTGGCGCAGAAGATGGGTTATCGCAGCGTCCACTCACTCATCGGCGGCTACAAAGGTCTGGTCGCAGCGGGCTGGCCGATGGTGAAATAATTATTTGTTGCGGCTAGTTTGGCTGAAATGCAGGCGAGTTGTGAATGGTGACGCCACTGATGTTGTCGCCAAATACGGCAGGTTTTACGCGCTCAGCATACTGCGGTTTGAAGTTGTCGATTTCCAATCCTTGAACGTCCGCGAACATTGCCGCCGGACGAAAATCATTCGTCTGAAAATTCACATGGATGTTCGCCAATTCCAAATCTTTGACGTGGCGCGCAAAAATTCCGTAGGCGGGCAGCGTGCCAATCCGGCCGGGATCAGGATAGCCAGTGCCGAGTTCTTTCGGATTGATGGCAGCATCCGTCTGCGTGCCGCCGCCTTTGCTCGTGAGCCGGATATTTTCCAGACGCACACCTTCAATCGGCTGTTCCGGCAAGCCCGTTATTTGTATGCCGCTCATTTTGTCCACGCCGTCAGCGATGACATTGGAAATTAAAATGTTTCGCATCCGGCTATTCGTGGTGATGCCCGGCGTGCGATTGCGTTTGCCAGTGGTGATGTAAATGGCACAGTCGCGCACGTCCATCATGGACAGATTATTGACGGTGATGTTTTCAAAAATGGCGCCGTCCACTTCTTCAAGCGCGAGCCCGTGACAACTGCGGAAGGTGCAATTTGCCACCGTGCAATTGCGAAAACCGCCGCTGGATTCGGTGCCAAACTTGATGCGGCCATAACCATTTTTGGCGGGCTTCATCGTGCCGTCAATCAACGTGCCTTCCAGAAAGCCGGAGACCTGACAATTCACAATCGTGAGATTTTCTGTCGGGCGAATTTCACCGAGCGCGTAGGTGCTTTTCGGGCAAAGGCCGTCGTCATTGGGCGAATTGATGCGGCAATTGCTCACCATCGTGTTGCGGCAACAATCAATGTCTATGCCATCGCGGTCGGTGTCCATCGTGACGTTGTCCACGGTCATGTTATCGCAGCCGGTCACGAGAATCGCAAAATGTCCGCCGTGAAAAATCGTGACGTCGCGGATCAAAACATTTTTGCAAAGCTTGAGCGCAATAGCTTTGTTGCCGAGGCGCACTGCGCCGTCTTTCACTTCCGCGCCGTAGTTGCTGGTGTTTTTCAGTTCGCTGCCGAAGTTGACCATTTTATTAAGCAACCCGTCGCCGCGCACGAGGCCGCCGCCGTTGATCGTGCCATTGCCGCTGATAAAAACATTCGTGAGATTTTCGCCCCAAATTAAACTGTTGTGGAAATAACAATGGCCGCCGTCTTGATAAAAATTATTCGTTGGCCACGCTTCGGTGAAATCGTAGGCGTTCAGTTTCTGCGGCGCGCCAAGAAGGGTCGCGCCCGCGTCAATGAGCAGATGAATGTTACTTTGCAAATGAATCGAGCCGCTCAAATAAGTTCCAGCGGGAACGAGCACCGTGCCGCCACCAACTGCGGCGGCGGCGGAAATAGCCTTATCAATCGCCGGGCTGTCGAGGTTCGTGCCGTCGCCGAGCGCGCCGAAATTGCGGACGTTGAAATAATTTTGGCCGGTCGTTTCAGCGGCGTGTAAACCGGCATTGAGCAACAGCAAACAGAGCAGTTGGCGGAGAAAAGAAAATTTCATATTTCAGAATTGAGTGTGAATCAGTCAGGACGTGTGACCGGAATTATTAGTTACAGCCGCCGGAATAGCCAACCGAATTGGGGACAACCGATTCAACTTTAATTTGCGCTTGCTACCCATCTGCGACCCGCGTATAGTTTGCGACCTTTTTTAGAACTAATTTATTATGCGTCGTCCCAAAGGCATCAAGACCAAAAAAGCCGCTAC
>CAILDU010000196.1 GCA_903833055.1 uncultured Verrucomicrobia subdivision 3 bacterium
GACCATCCGTTTGGCGGCGGGCCGGGAATGTTGCTGAAACCGCAACCGATTTTTGAAGCGGTGGAAAGTTTGAAGCGTGAAGGGACGAAAGTGATTTTGCTTTCGCCGAGCGGACGAAAGTTCGACCAGAAAATCGCGCAGGAACTGGCGCAGGAAAAAGATTTGCTGCTCGTCACGGGTCATTACGAAGGGTTTGACGAGCGGATTCGGGAAGCGCTGGCGGACGACGAGTTGTCCATCGGCGATTATGTGCTGACGAACGGCGCGTTGCCCGCGATGGTGGTGATTGATGCGGTTGCGCGGTTGCTGCCCGGAGTTTTGGGCGATGATGAAAGTTCGCGCGATGAATCGTTCAGTCACGGATTGCTGGAATATCCGCAGTGGACGCGGCCAGCGGATTTTCGCGGGATGAAAGTTCCCGAGGTGTTGCTGAACGGCAACCACGCTGAGATTGAAAAATGGCGGCGCGAACAGGCGAAGTTGAAGACAAAAGAGCAGAGACCAGATTTATTGCAGTAAGTTTTTAATTTTTAGGGTTGAGTTTTAAGTTGGAAAACGAAGAAGCGCGGCAACTAAAAATTAAGAATTAAAAACTTAAAATTAATTTAATATGAACCAGGCATTACAACTCAAAATTGAATCGGCACAGTTTCGCAAAGACAACGCGAAGTTCAACGTGGGCGACTCCGTCAAAGTCCACACCAAGGTCGTCGAAGGCGACAAGGAACGTATCCAGATTTTCGCCGGCATCGTCATCGGCAAACGCGGCACGGGCTTGAACGAGACGTTCTGCGTCCGCCGCATCAGCTACGGCGAAGGTGTGGAACGTATTTTTCCGTATCACTCCCCGCGCGTTGACAAGATCGAAGTCGAGCGCCATGGCGATGTGCGCCGCGCGAAACTGACTTACCTCCGCAAGCGCATCGGCAAGGGTGCGACGCTGGTCAAGGAAATGGAAAAACCGGCCAAGACTGCCGCGAAGTAATTCGCGTAAGCAAATTTCAAGGCGAGGCTCCGGCCTCGCCTTTTTTCATTGCCGCTTGATTGCGCGCGCCGCTGTTGTATGAATTCATCCGTGCCGACCATTCAGCCGCCCGCCGTCTGGGAAAAATTGCTCGACGGACGCTTCGACTCGAAGCATCCGGGTCGCACGCTGTGGAATTTATTTTCCGATCAGCGCGGGCGCGTGGCGGCGGCGGTGACGCTCTTCATCATCAAACAATCGCCGGGTTCGCTGCTGCCGCTCGCCGTCGGCATGATTATAGACGCGCTCACGAAAGGCGGCGAAGGTGCGTTCCAAAAAATTCTCTGGATCGCTGGCGTTTATTTTCTGCTGCTGCTGCAAAACCCGCTTGTCCACACGTCATTTGTGCGATTGATGAGCGGCGCGTTGCGGCACATGCAATTCAATTTACGCAGCGCACTCGTCGAACGGTTGCAGCAACTTTCCATCACGTTCTACGAAGAAAAACAGACCAGCGCGCTCCAGACAAAATTGTTGCGCGACGTGGATGCGATTGACGGATTGTGTCGTCACCTGATGCACACGGGCTTGAATGGTTTGCTCGTCATCACCTATGTCACCGTCATCGCGCTGGTGAAACAGCCATTGCTCGCGCTGTATTTTCTCGTCACGGTTCCGGCGGGCGTCGCGTTGCTGAAACTGTTTGATCGCCGCTTCAAGGAACAATACAAAGCCATGCGAATCGAGACCGAGCAAATGAATGCGCGCGTTGGCGAGATGTTGCAAATGCTGCCAGTCACGCGCGCGCACGGACTCGAATCCATCGAGACGCGCAGCGTGCGCGGCGTGTTCGAGCGCATCCGCGAACGCGGTTTGCAAGTGGACACGCTGACGGAATTTTTTGCGTCGAGTTCGTGGTTCACGTTCATGTGTTTCCAACTCGCGTGCCTCGTTTTTTCCGCGTGGCTCGTCATCCAGCATCGCATCAGCATCGGCGACGCCGTGATGTATCACACTTATTTCGGAATGCTCATCGGCGCGGTGCAGCAATTTTTGAGCGTCTTTCCCGCGCTCGCGCAAGGCGCGGACGCCGTCCGCTCGCTCGGCGAAGTTCTCGAAGCCGAACATCTCGAACGCAACGACGGCAAGCCGTCCGCACCGGTTCCATTGAGTGGCGAAATTATTTTTGAAAACGTCACTTTCAATTATCCGCGTGGTCGCGAAGTCGCGTTGAAGGAAATAAATTTACACATCAAAGCTGGAGAAACCATTGCGTTTGTTGGCGAATCTGGCGCGGGCAAATCTACTTTGGTGAACTTGGCGATTGGATTTCGCCAGCCGACGATTGGGAAAATCTTTCTTGATGGTCACGATTTGCGCGAATTGGACTTACGCACTTACCGCCGACAGATTGGCGTTGTGCCGCAGACGACGTTGCTGTTCAACGGCACATTGCGCGAGAATGTGACTTACGGTTTGGAGAAAATTTCCGAAGATTTGCTCTGGAAAATTCTCGCAGACGCGAACCTTGCGGAATTTGTTCGCGCATTGCCGCAAGGTCTCGACACGCCGCTCGGCGAAAGTGGCACGCAACTTTCCGGCGGACAACGCCAGCGGCTCGCCATTGCCCGCGCGCTCGTGCGTGATCCGCGCATCGTCATTCTCGACGAAGCCACGTCCGCGCTCGACACGGAATCCGAGCGGCTCGTGCAGGAAGCCCTCGTCCGCCTCACGACCGGCCGCACCACGCTCATCGTCGCGCACCGTTTTTCCACGATTCGCCACGCGCATCGCGTTATCGTTTTGCACGGCGGAAAAATTGTGGAGCAGGGGACGCACGCGGAACTTTTAGCGCGCGAAGGTCATTTTTTCCGGCTGGCGCAATTGCAATCGGTGACGACCAATCAAACTTAAAGTGGTTCTGAAACTTCACCAGCTGGCGAGGCGCGAAACTTCGCCGAAGCGCATGAAATAAAGCGATTTCCCTTTATAATTGACGTTGCCGCGCTTTGCGGATAGCCTCTGCACTCCGTTTGGCGCATGATGCGCTGGCGGAAAACTCTTTATGTCTGAAGGATACTGCGTCAAGTGCAAGGCCAAAAAACCCATCGCCGATGGCGTTGAAGAAACCATGAAAAACGGTCGCAAAGCCATGAAGGGCAAATGCCCGACGTGCGGAACCGTAATGTTCAAAATTTTGGGCAAAGCCGCTGCCGCGCCCGCTCCCACCACCCCGCCGCCGACCGTTTAAATTTAATTATGTCGCAACAGCTCGCCTACGTTATTGTCACCCCTTACTCGCTTTACAAATCCCGCACCGGCGGCATTTTGAGCCGCCTCATCACCCGCACCGGACTCGACCTCGTCGGTCTGCGGATGTTTGCGCCGAGTCACGAACTCGTCAAGGAATACGCCGAAACCATCGTCTCCGCGCACGATACGCAAGACCGGAAAATTCAGGAATTGCTCAAGCAATACGTCTTGGAAAATCTCTCACCCGATCCGAAAACCGGTCACGGTCGCCGCGTGATGATGCTGCTGTTTCGCGGTGATGAAGCCGTCCGTAAAGTGCGTTCCGTCGTTGGCAATTTGAGTCCCGACCGTCGCGGCGGCGAAACGATTCGCGATACTTACAGCGATTTAATTTTGGATGACAGCGGTAATGTCCGTTACTTCGAGCCGGCGGTTTTGGCCGCGCCGAATGTCGAGGAAGCGGAAAGAAAATTGAAACTTTGGGCAAAATATTCTGAAAAGGACGGCGGTATTCTGGAAAATGTCATTAGCTATTCGCCCAACGACCAGCCGGAACGCACGTTGGTTTTGATTAAGCCGGACAATTTCAAATTTGCCACCGGCCGTCCGGGCAACGTCATTGATTTCTTCTCACGCACGGGACTTTACATTGTCGGCGCGAAAGTTCTTCGCATGAGCACTACGCAGGCGATGGAATTTTACGGCCCCGTTCGCGAATTTCTCCGCGCCAAACTCAAAGACGGCGTCAGCGCGAAAGCGAAGGACATTCTGGACAAGGAATTTGGTTTCAAGATGTCTCCGGAAGATCAAAAGGCACTCGGCGAAATTCTCGGCCCGTTGCAAGGTGATTCGCAGTTCGATAACATTGTTCGCTTCATGTCCGGCCACGCGCCCGGAGAAATTCCGCAGGCCGACTGGGACAAGCCCGGCACGGAAAAGTGCATCGCCCTCGTTTACGAAGGTGTCGGCGCGGTGAATAAAATTCGTGACGTGCTCGGACCGACGGATCCGTCCAAAGCGCCGCCCGGATCCATCCGCCGCGAATTCGGTTCGACCATCATGGTCAATGCCGCGCACGCCAGCGATTCCGCCGACAATGCGAAACGCGAATTCGGCATCGTCAAGCCCGGCGAAAATAACTTCAAGCAGGTCATCGAAGAAACGCTCGGTAAAGCCTGAAGTTTTTAATCGTTCTAAAAACAAAAGCCCGCTTGAATAAGCGGGCTTTTTTGTTGTTGGTCAGCGTAGCGGCTTTCGGCAGAAAGCCGCCATCTGAATGGTGTGCGCAACTCTTTATCTCGCCAGTTTGCGGCGCTCTACCGAGACGCCGCTACGGCTATTTCGGCTCGTCCTTGCGCGGAAATAACGGCGCGGGTTCGCCAATCGTTTGACCCGCTTGCAATCCGCCCCATGTCGCATCCGCCAGATTGTCCGGCGAATTGGTCAAACCAAGTTGCGCGTAAATCTTTGCCGAAGTTTCCGGCAAAAAAGGATTCAGCAAAACCGCGAGCACGCGGCATGACTCGGCCAAGTTATACAAAACTTCGTCGAGCCGCTGCGCTTGCGTTGGATCTTTCGCCAGCTTGAATGGCGCAGTTTCATCCACGTATTTGTTCGCGCGATTCACCAGTCCCCAGATGCTTTGCAGCGCGGATTGAAGCTGGCTTTGCTTGAACAACGCGCGCGTTTCGTCCGCCGCCTTCGCCGCGTCCGCCGCGAGTTCGTTCGAGCGCGCCGGCACGACACCGTTGCGATAACGCTTCAGCATCGAGAGCGAACGGTTCACGAGATTGCCGAGGCCATTGCCGAGTTCAGCCTGATAGCGCGAGCGAAAACCGGCGTCTGTCCAATTGCCATCCGGTCCGATGTCGAGTTCGCGCAAAACGTAAAAGCGAAACGCGTCCAAGCTCCATTCGTTGATGACCGCAATTGGATCAATGATGTTTCCAGTGCTCTTACTGATTTTCGCGCCGTCTTTTTGCCACCAGCCGTGGACCAAAATCTGTTTCGGCAACGGCAGTCCCATCGCCTTGAGCATGATCGGCCAATAGACCGCGTGAAATTTCACGATGTCCTTGCCGATGACGTGAATGTCCGCCGGCCAAAGTCCGAGCGATTCGTGCGCGTGCGCGATGCTCGTATAATTCACCAGCGCATCAAACCAGACGTAGGTGACAAATTCCTTATCGAAGGGCAGGGGAATGCCCCAGTTCAGGCGTGCGAGCGGACGCGAGATGCACAAATCTTCCAGCGTATTATTTTTGAGAAACCCAAGCACCTCATTGCGGCGATAACTTGGTGAAATAAAATCCGGGTTCGCCTCAATGTAATCAATCAACCATTGCTGATGCGCGCCGAGCTTGAAGTAATAATTATCTTCCTTGAGTTCGACCACATCGCCGTAGCTCGCGTCAAATTTACCATCGGGCAAGCGATCTTTTTCCGTGAGAAAAGTTTCTTCCTTCGCGGAATAAAAGCCGGTGTAAGTCGCCTTGTAAAAATGTCCGGCGTCATTCAGCTTCGACAAAGTCGCTTGGACAAATTCTTTATGACGCGGCTCGGTCGTGCGAACGAAATCGTCATTCGTCAGCTCCAGTTTTTTCGCAAACGCCTGCCAGTCCGCCGCGAGCGCATCGCAGTATTCTTGCGGATTTTTTTTCTCCGCCTGCGCCGCCTGTTGAACCTTCTGGCCGTGTTCGTCGAGGCCGGTCAGAAAAAAAACTTCCTGACCCAAACTGCGCCGCGCGCGCGCGATGACATCGGCAATAATTTTTTCATAGGCGTGGCCGAGATGCGGCTGGCCGTTGACGTAATCAATCGCCGTAGTGATGTAAAACCGTTTGCTCATTATTGAACGTGCAGTTTGGCCGACAAACGGGGCAAAGGCAATCTCGCTTGCGGCGGAAACGCTTCGTGTTATCATCTTCGTCGGCTGTTGCGGAACACCAGCCGTGAACTAAAACCGCATGAACACAGAACTTTCTCATTTCGCCGCGCGCCTGCGCGAGTTGGTTGCCAACCCGCAATCGGCAATCAATAACCAAAAATTTTCCGAACTTGCGTTGGAACTTTTCGCGCTCCAGTTCAAACATAATTCCGCTTACCGCAAAATTTGCGAGGCGCGAAAACTGACGCCGCAATCCGTTGAACATTGGACGCAAATTCCCGCTATGCCAACTGCGGCGTTCAAAGAACTGGAGTTGACCAGCCTCGCGCCGGACGAACGCACTGCCGTCTTCCATTCCAGTGGCACGACCGAGCAAAAATCCAGCCGCCATTTTCACAACTCCGAATCGCTGGCAGTTTACGAAGCGTCGCTGTGGAGCTGGTTTCAACTACACTTTGGCGATACGGGCGCACTTGTTTTTCTGACGCCGAATCAAAACGATGCCCCGCGCTCCTCGCTGGTTCATATGTTTGAAGTCGTGCGCCAGAAATTCCGTCTGCCGGAGTCAGCTTTCACTGGAAATGTTTCGGCTGATGGTTCGTGGACGGTTGATTTTGCTGCCACTATTCAAAAATTGAAGGCCGCCTGCGATGTAGAAAAGCCGCTGACGTTGCTCGGAACAGCTTTTTCCTTTGTGCATCTCTTGGATTATTTGGCGGAGAATAATTTACAATTCCATCTGCCCAAAGATTCGCGGGTGATGGAAACCGGTGGCTACAAAAACCGTTCGCGAATTTTGCCCAAGGCGGAATTACACGCGTTCATCACTGAACGACTCGGCGTTCCGCGCGAAAATATCATCTGCGAATATGGCATGAGCGAATTAAGTTCGCAGGCTTACGCCGCATCATCCGGCACGTTCCAATTTCCGTCTTGGGCACACACGCAAATCATTTCGCCTGAAACTGGTCGCGAAGTGGCGGACGGCGAAACGGGCATCATCCGCATCTTCGATCTGGCGAATGTTTTTTCTGTCGCTGCCATCCAAACGGAAGATTTGGGCATTCGTCGCAGTGATGGTTTTGAACTGGTTGGCCGCGCGCAATTGGCCGAACCGCGCGGCTGTTCCTTGATGACCGCATGAACTTGCCAAACTTTTATTTTGCTGACCTGCCGTCGGAGGCGACGTTGTCGCCGACGATGATTGCGGCGGCGTGCGACATGTTGAAGCGCAATCGCGAAAAGC
Organism: uncultured Verrucomicrobia subdivision 3 bacterium; assembly: GCA_903833055.1. Lineage (GTDB taxonomy): Bacteria > Verrucomicrobiota > Verrucomicrobiia > Limisphaerales > UBA11358 > UBA11358. Next base: position 7,351 of record CAILDU010000196.1, read on the forward strand.
ATCTGCTGCCGCGCAAGACGGATGAAATCATAAAAATCCTTTGTGAAATCGGGGCGGAATGGTTGTCGCCGGGAAATAAATTTCGCAAGCTGACGCTGGAATTTGGCTCGGCAGAAACTGGATTTTCAAAACCGGTTTTGGAAAAAGGTTTGGACGATTTCTTTCGCCGGTTCACGCCGGAAAATTTCAACGCGCTGCTCGAACAGGAACTTGGCCACGCACGGCGACTGGATGAATTTGTTGCTGGAGCAGCGGCTCGCGGGCCGGAATTTCTCGTCCACATCGCGGCGGGCAATCTGCCCAATCCGACGCTGATGAGTTTGACGCTCGGCTTGCTCACGCGCTCGGCGCAATTTGTGAAATGCGCGAGCGGCGCATCGTTGCTTCCACGACTTTTTGCTCATTCAATCCGCGAACTGGATCCAAAATTGGGCGCGTGCTTGGAAATTGCCGAATGGCGCGGTGGCAATCACGAGTTGGAAAACGAATTGTTCGCCCACGCGGATTGCCTGACGGCGACGGGCAATGATGAAACGCTCGCGACGATTCGCGCGCGGTTGCCGGCGAAAGTGCGTTTTCTCGGCTACGGCCAGCGCGTGAGTTTTGGTTTCGTGACGCGCGAAGTTTTACGCGAAGAGGAAATTCAAAAAGTGATTTTCAGCGCGGCGGACGATGTGATTGCGTGGGATCAAAACGGCTGCCTCTCGCCGCACGTCATTTATGTTGAGGAGCGCGGCGCAGTGGAGTCGGATGAATTTGCAAAACGACTTGCGGTTGAATTGGCGAAGCGCGAAACCACCGAATCGCGCGGAAAAATCTCGGTGGAAGAATCTGCGGCCATCGCGTCGCGCCGAGCGATTTACGAGACTATTGCCGCGCACCGCGCCGATGCAAAGATTTGGTCGAGTCAGGGTTCGACCGCGTGGACAGTGGTGTTTGAGCATGATGTGAAATTTCGTTTCTCACCGCTGAACCGATTTATTTTTGTGAAGCCCGTGCCAGATTTGAATGCGGTGCTGCAAGGCGTGGATGAGATTCACGGAAAAGTTTCAACCGTTGGAATCGCCGCGTCGCCGGAAAAAATGAAAGACGTGGCGACGCACTTTGCGCGGTGGGGCGTGACGCGGATTTGTCCGCTCGGCTGGATGCAAAACCCGCCGCTGACGTGGCGACACGACGGGCGTCCGGCGTTGGGCGATTTAATCACCTGGACAGATTTAGAATTATGAAAATGGAATTAAGAAAATCGTTTCAGTTTGAGGCGGCGCATTTGTTGCCGCATTTGCCGAAGAATCACAAGTGCCGGCGATTGCACGGCCACAGTTTCAGCGTGGAAATTGTGGTGGCCGGCGAGTGCGACAAAAAACTTGGCTGGCTGATGGACTACGCGGAAATTTCCGCCGCGTTCAAACCGCTCTGGGAAAAGCTCGACCATTATTATCTCAACGAAATTCCCGGCCTCGAAAATCCTACGAGCGAAATCGTCGCGATCTGGATTTGGAAAAAGCTGAAGCCGAAACTGCCATTGCTCACCGAAGTCGTCGTGGCGGAGACGTGCACGGCGCGCGCGGTTTATCGCGGTGAATGAAGTTACTTGCGTCGCAATCGTAAATCGCAAATTGTAAATCAAAAATTGTAAATCAAAAATTGTAAGTCAAAAATGATTCTTGGAACCGGCATCGATCTGATCGAAGTAGCACGCATCGCGTCGTCGTTCGCAAAGTTTGGCGAGCGATTTGTGAATCGCGTGCTGTTGCCTGACGAGATTGCTTACTGCCTTGCGCACAAAAATCCTGCGCCATTTTTGGCGGTGCGGTTTGCGGCGAAGGAAGCGGTGTCGAAGGCGTTCGGCACGGGCATCGGCGCGCAACTCGGCTGGCAGGACATTGAAATCCGTCGCAAAGAAAGCGGCGAACCGTTTGTAGTCTTGCACGGCAAAGGAAAATTACTTTTTGAAGCGCGCGGCGCGCGGCAACTGCACATCAGCCTCACGCACACGGAAAATTACGCAGCGGCCACAGCGATTTTAGAAAATTAAGTTGGTTTTCTACCCAGCTGATTATCCCGCCGTGAGCGCGGCGCGGGCGTCGTCGGCCATCTTGGTCTTCTCCAGAAAATATTCGTAGCCGCCCACATAAGGCGTCACCTGACCGGCATTGACGTGCAAAACTTTCGTCGCAAGATGGCGAATGAAATGGACATCGTGCGAAATGAAAACGAGCGTGCCTTCGTAGCGCTCCAGCGCGAGCGTGAGCGACTCAACGGTGTGAATGTCGAGGTGCGTGGTCGGCTCGTCCATCAGCAAAAGATTCGGCGGATCCACGAGAAACTTCACGAGATTCAACCGACTTTTTTCGCCGCCGCTCAAAACTTTTGTGAGTTTGTAAATGTCGTCTTTGCGGAACATGAACGAACCCAAAACGGCGCGCGCCTCGTCCTCGCGCATTTCCTTCGCGCTCGCGAGAACTTCGTCGAGCACGGATTTTTCTGGATCCAGCGTGGCGGCGCGATGCTGGCTGAAATAACCAATCTTCGCGTTGTGACCGAGGTCGCGTTCGCCTTTTTGAAATTCAATTACGCCTGCGAGAATTTTCAGCAACGTAGATTTGCCCGCGCCATTTGGGCCAACCAGGACAGTGCGTTCGCCGCGTTCGATGGTGAGGTCGAGGCCGGAATAAACTTTGTTCGCGCCATACGCCATATGAATTCCCACGAGTGAAGCGGCGCGCTGACCACCGCGCGGCGGCGGCGGAATTTGAAAGCGAAACGGCTTGCGCGGTGCCATCGGTTTCTCGATGAGTTCGAGCCGCTCAATCTGCTTGAGCTTGCTTTGCGCTTGCGACGCCTTGGACGGAATGGCGCGAAAACGGTCGGCGAATGCCTGCAAGTCCGCGATTTCTTTCTGCTGATTTTTGTAGGCGGCAAGTTGCTGTTCGTAGCGTTCTTCGCGTTGGCGCAAGTAGTCGCCGTAGTCGCCGGTGTAGGGAATTAATTTGCGTTCGGAAATTTCGTGAACCTGCGTCACAACTTCATCCATGAATTGCCGGTCATGCGAAATCAGTAGCACCGCGCCGGAATAATTCTTGAGATAATTTTGCAGCCAGAGCAGCGCGAGCAAATCTAAATGGTTCGTCGGCTCATCGAGCAAAAGTAAATCCGGTTCCATTACGAGCAAGCGGGCGAGACGTGCGCGCATGATCCAGCCGCCGCTCATTTCATTCGCTTTGCGGTCGAAGTCAGCGTCCTTGAAACCCAGGCCACGCAACATTCTTTTCGCCTTCGTCTCGACTTGCGCGTCGTTGAGTGCGTCGTGTTTCGCGTGCGCTTCCAAGTATTCCGGCGAAGAAACGTCTCCGGCTTTTTCCAATTCGTGCAGCCGTTTTTCCAAGTGCGGCAATTCGTCCACGCGACCGGTTGCCACGTCCAAAATCGTTTCGTCACCGTTCGCCTCGGCTTCCTGTGGGAGATGGCCGACCATCGTCCATTCATCGCGCAGCACTTCGCCGGCATCCGGTTCAAGCTGTTTGAGAATAATGGAAAACAAAGTCGTTTTGCCCGCGCCATTCGGGCCGACGAGCGCGACGCGGTCGCCGTAATTCACGGCGAACGACGCGTCTTCAAACAGCACGCGCCCGCCGAACGTCATTTTCAAATCTCGGATTGTCAGCATGGAAATAAAATTTTGTCGCCGGAAATGGCAACGAGCCGGAAAGTTTAAGCCAGAATCGTCCGGCGTCAATTGCCCAGTTTCACAGTTCGCCGATGAACCAGTTTTCTACTTTTTCGCGCGCCCACGGCGTTTTGCGTAAAAAAGTAAGACTGGATTTTACCGTGGGATTGAACATGAAACAGCGGATGGGCACGCGCCGGGCCATTTCGCTCCAGCCGTGGCGCTGCACGAGCGTGTTGAGAATGGTTTCCAGCGTGATGCCGTGCAGCGGATCGCGCGGATGTTGAATGGGTGTGGTCATGGTTGAATTAATCTTTGGTGTGTGCGGCGTTTGCAGAAAATTTATTTGCGGCCAGCAGCGCGGAAACTTTTTCGGAAATAATTTTTTCGCAGCGGGCGACTTCTTCTTTTCGTAAATTCAAATAATCGTCGGCGATGCTTTGCAGGTCGTCCACGTTGTAGAGATAGACGTTATCGAGTTCGCTGACGGCAGGGTCAATGTCGCGCGGCACAGCGATGTCAATCAGCAGCAAAGGCCGGTGTTTACGGCGTTTCATCAGCGGTTCGAGCGTTGCGCGATTGAGAATGTGCTGCGGCGCGGCGGTGCTGCTGATGGCGATGTCAATGCGTTCAAATTCGTCCGGCCAATTTTCAAACGGCACGGTGCGCGCGCCAAGTTCGGTGGCGAGAGCAGCGGCGCGTTCGGGCGAACGATTGGTGACGGTGATTTTTTTGACGCCGCGCGATTGCAAGGCGCGCGCGGTTTTTTCGCTCGTCTCGCCTGCGCCGATGACGAGAACTTCGTGTTCGGAGAGTGCGGTAAAAATTTTCTCGGCGAGTTCGACGGCGGCGGACATCACGGAAACGCTGCCGCGCTGGATGTTCGTCGCAGTGCGAAGATGTTTGGCGACATTGAAGGCGCGCTGAAATGCTTTGTTCAAGCGCGCGCCGGTGTGCTGATGTGCGAGGGCGACTTCGTAAGCTGACTTGAGCTGGCCGAAAATTTCCGTCTCGCCGATGACCATCGAGTCGAGTCCGCTCGCAACTTTGAACAGATGATGCAAGCTGTGTGGTTCGGCGAACGAATATATTTCGTCCCCCAAAGCGCCATCGTAAGCATGATGCGCGATGAGAAATTTTTTTAATTCCGCAAAGGCTGCGTCGGCTGCGAGCGAAGTGACGGCGTAAATTTCTACGCGATTGCAGGTCGAAAGAATGGTGCATTCACTCGCGAGACCGGAGGCGCGCAGAGCTGCGAGTGCCGCGGGAATTTTTTCGCAGGTAAAGGCGAAGCGTTCGCGCAGTTCGACGGGCGCGGAGCGATGGCTCAAACCAATGACGACGACACTCATGTGGGGAAAGTGACGAGTGACGAGTGGCGAGTGACGAGCAAAGACGCGGATGTGCGAGCGGCGTGGAATTGCACCACTTGCCACTTGTCGCTCGCCACTTGCCACTGGGTTTTCATCAATTATGCAGACCGGAATAAAGGTTGGTGATCCAGAACGTCAGCAGCAGAAAAATAAAAGTGGCGATAATGCCGATGGCGAAACGCCGACTCGTCCGGCCAAATTTCTTGTAGGCCACGAGCGCTTCGAGATACACCAGCCAGAGCAGGGTGGACCAGAGAACTTTCGAGTCGGAGAAATAAGGCTTATCCGCATGGCGCGGCAGTTGCCAGCCAGCAGTAAGTCCAATCGTTAGTAAAACGAAGCCCACCGCGACGAGCCGGAACATGATGAATTCCAATCGCTGCATGGATGGCAGCAGCGAGAGCAGCGCGCGAAGTTTGTGGAATTTCAAATCGTGTTGCTGCATCAGGAACATCACCGCCGCCACCGCCGCGAGTCCAAACGCGCCGTAGGCTTGTAAAATGGTCGCCGCGTGCAAGCTGCGGAGTGCGCCGGAAAATTCCGGCTTCGCGCCCGGCGAGAGATGCACGTCCAGCGATGGCATCAGCGCAAAAATTCCGATGGTAAAAAGCACGGGCGCAGTGAACGCGGTGAGAAATTTAAAACGCGGCATCAACGAGTAAACCAGACACGCCAGACCGAGCGCCCAGAGCAGAAAAGTTGTCGCTTCGTAGAGATTGTTGACGGGGCAACTGTGCAGCGTCATGCCGCGTTTAAACATCGCCAGCGTGTGGAGCGCGACGCCGACGGCGAGTAAAAAGTAATTCGCCCATTCATCGCGGCGGAATCCTTTGCGCCAGAGAAAAACGGAATACAGTGTGCTCAAGCCGTAAAAAATTACGGCGAGCAAAAAACAATGCCGGTCGGTGAACCAAGCCATGCGCATAGGTTAAGGGCGAAGCGAGCTGGTGCAAAGCGGCAAGTTGTTTCAGTCATTGAACCGATTGCAAAATGAATTACTTTGCGGCTGTGAAAGTTCGCTTTGCCATCGCCATCTTGCTCGCCAGCAGTTGGCTTGTGCCCGCGCAAAAGAATGATCCGGCGATTGATGTGGGTGGTTTGTTCGACGCCGCGCAACAGCTCGCTCAGGACAACCTCGATCCCGACGTGCTCAAGGCGTTGCAACAAGTGGACCGCGACAAGATCGAAGATTTTCTCAAAAACTATCAGGCTTATCTTCAGGGCGATTATGTTTTGGATGTGGCGGAGTTGAAAGATGCGGCGACTACCATTTTGCCACTGCTTGATTTGCATGAAGAAACCCAGCCTTATGCCGCGTGGTTGCGGTCGCGACTCGATTATTTTGATGCGGTGGAAGAATTAAAAAACATCGCGCCGCCGCAGCCAGTGCCGGGAACGAACCAGCCGCCGCGCGCACCAAATCCTTCTTTCGCAGTCGAGCAACAGGTTTGGATAAAAAAAGTCGCACCGCGTCCATGGTCGGAAGCAGCGAAAAAATTTGTGCCGCAATTAAAAACTATTTTTACTGCCGAACACGTTCCGGCGGAACTCGTGTGGCTGGCGGAAGTGGAATCTGGTTTTGACGCGCACGCGCGAAGTCCGGTGGGCGCGGTGGGCATGTTCCAACTCATGCCGACAACAGCGAAGGATCTTGGCTTGAGTTTATTTCCCTTCGACCAGCGCAAACAGCCGGATGCGGCGGCGCACGCGGCGGCAAAATATTTACGGTATTTGCATAATAAATTTGGCGACTGGCGACTGGCGGTCGCGGCGTATAACAGCGGCGAAGGCACAGTGCAACGGCTGTTGAAGCGTTACGATGCGACGAGCTACGAGCGAATCGCCACGCATCTACCAGCGGAAACCCAAATGTATGTGCCTAAGGTCGAGGCGACCATTCTGCATCGCGAAGGTGCGGCGCTGGAGAAACTGAAAACGGCTTAAATCTTCCGCAGCGAGCCGTTGGCCTGCATGGCTGCGACGAGATTAAAAATGTCGCGTTGCGCGCAAAACGCCACGTCATCACGCAGTTCGGGATTCGCGAGCAGGCGCTGGCCGTTTTGGGAATTACCAATGGCGGCGGTCAAACTGGTCAGCACAGCTTGCACATAAGTGGCGCGCGCCGCCGTTGAATTTGCGGACTTGCTTGTGTGCGTATTTTTTCCAGATGCCAGCGTGTCAATCAGCGCGCCCGCCGCGAGAACATCTTCCGTCGCCGCGTTTTCACCCGTGCCGGCGCAGACGAGGAGAACCTCTTTTTCGCCGCGCAAAAAATCTGCGGTCGCTGTGAGGTTCAGGAACGAAGCGGCCAAAACTATTTTTGCTTTCGCACATGCTTGCAATGCGCGCGTGCCGTTCGTCGTGGTTGAAACAATGGTTTTGCCGCGCACTTTTTCCGGCGTGAACTCGCGCGGGGAATTGCCGAAATCAAAATTAATTCCGCCGGATTGTGCGGCGCGAATTTTTACACCGTCGCGTTCGCCCGCGAGCAAAACTTCTGGCTGGAGTTTGCGGATGGCAACCGCTTCGGAAATTTCGCTGACGGGAATAATTTCCTTCGCCCCATTTTGCAAAGCGGTGACGAAGGTGCTGGTTGCGCGCAGAATGTCGAAGACCACGCAAGCCGTGTCGCGCAAATCGCGTTGAGCGAGCGCGGGTAGTTCGGTGGGCGACAAGAGAGTTTCAATTTTCATTTGCGATTGCCCGCGAGGAGGTCATTGTGCTTAAGGTAAGTTTTTCACGGCTCGATCAAAGAATGGCTTTAACCACGACTTGATGCAGTTGGTTTTTAATTTCCATGCGTTCAGGCAGGACGTTCTTTTTCACCAAGGTTTTAAGAAGCGCATCAAGCCATTCACGCGACACCTCAATTGTGCCTAGCTTGAACACAGGATTTTCACTGTCTACTTGAATGAGTTGATAATTTAAAAGTTTGATTCGAACGCACTCGGTTTCTCCCTTCAAAACTAAATCCGCGCTGATGGTTTTATTTTCTTTATCAATTTCGAGCCGAGTCATCTTGCCATATTTTTTCAGGAGGCCGCTGTTGATTTCGGCTCTGACCTTTTCGATTTGCGCTCCTCTCGGCAACATTCGGAAAACAACGATTTTTACCGTATCTGTCAAACCATTGCCGATGTTGAAGAAATCGCTGAATTGCATTGGCCTAAATATGGGTTTAGTTCCGTTGCGCAACAAGTTTTCTTAAAGCGCATTTACCGCAACAACTTTGAATTTTGTTTCAGCCACCGTTCGGCCGTTAAATAATCTGGGCACAAACGCTCAACCTCTTGCCAAAATTTATCGGAATGATTCATCTGCCGACGATGGGC
>CAILDU010000197.1 GCA_903833055.1 uncultured Verrucomicrobia subdivision 3 bacterium
ATTGATTCCGTGGCGGAAGGCAAGGATGCGGATTGGGAAACCATGTTGCAGACCAATGTTCTCGGCCTTTTGCGCGTGACTCGTGCGGCGCTGCCTTTACTGCCGCGCGACGCGGGCGCGAGCATTATCAACATCGGTTCCATCGCCGGCCGCACGGCTTACGCGGGTGCGTCGGCGTATTGCGCGGCGAAAGCTGGCGAATTGCAAATCACCCGCGTATTGCGCCACGAACTATTCGGCAGCGGCATTCGCGTTGGCACAATTGATCCGGGTTTGGCGGAAACGGAATTTTCCATCGTGCGTTTTCAAGGCGATAAAAAGAAGGCCGATGAAATTTACGCCGACACAAATCCGCTGACTGCCGATGACATCGCGGAAATTATTGTCTGGGTTGCCAGCCGTCCGGCGCACGTCAACATTGATGAAATTCTCGTGAAGCCGACCGATCAGGCGGAAATGGGAAAAGTGTTCCGGCGAATGAAGAAATGATTTTCAGCCACAATCTGTGGCTAGTTAATTTTCAAATTCCCCGGTTCGCGCGCCAGAGCAGCACGGCGCCGACCGCCTGAAAAATAAAATTCGGCAGCCACAAAATCAGATGCGGACAAAATTCCGGTCGCGCTGCCAGCGATTGGCCGAGCATGATGAAGGCGTAATAAACCACCACGAGTAGCAACGCCATCGCGATGCCGATGTTCGTCTCGCGCCGGTGAACGCGGATGCCCAGCGGAATGCCGACGAGCGTAAAACCAAAGCAGGCAAAGGAAAATGCTACTTGCCGGTTCATTGCCACACGCACTGGCTCGGTGAAATCTTTCTGCTGCTGGCGCAAAGTTTTCATTTGCACGCGCAAGGTGTCCGACGAATTCGTGCCGATGGGCAAGTGCAGATTTTCCAAGTCGTGCAATTCCTGTCGCAGTTGCAAAAAAGTCATGTCGCTGACGCTCGGCTTGTTCACGCGGTTGGTCGCGCTGCTCAAACTCAAGTTCAACGTCAACGTCGGAAAAGAACTGATGGCGTCGTTGCCGCCGACGGTGACGCTTTGGGCATCGAATAAATCGAGAATCAACTGATTGTTCGCGCGATCGGGTTTGAGCTGGCCGCGCAGAGCGTGCAACGTCGTGTCCACGTTCGTCTCGTTTTGCAGCCGGTAAATCATCACGTTCTCCAATTTGCCGCCGTTATTTTTTTCGACGTAGAAAATGTAGCCGGGGAAATCGCGGATGAAACGGCCTTCCGGCAATTGTGCGTTGACGATTTCCGCGCGCAAATCCCTAATTAAACCGACGTAGGCCACGCGGCAGCGCGGGCCGAGATCCATGTTGAACCACGCGCTCAACGTGCAGCAGAACAAACTCAATAGCAGCACCGGCATGATGAGCGACATCAGGCTGACGCCGCTCGCGCGCGCGGCGGTGAGTTCCTGATCCGCGCTGAAACGGCCAAACACCAGCAACGTCGCGGTCAACATTCCCATCGGCAGCGCGAACACCCAAACGAACGGAATCAAATATAAAATCGCCTTCACCATCAGCAGCGGACTGACGTGGCTGCTGGCGAGGAGCGTGAGAATTTCGCGCAGCGCATTGCCGATGAGCAGCACGGCGGTGAACACCGCCACGGTGAGCAGCAAGGTGACGAAGACCTGACCGACGAGATATTTTTGGAGTGTTTTCAACGGATGTTATCGCGCGCAAAGTGGCGGATTTAACGCGTGGTGAAAAGCCAATTCATCCGATTGCCTTGCGGTAACCATAATTGGTGACAGGCGGAGGAAATTGAATCTGCTATTGTATTTTCAGATGGACGTAGTGGTTCGACTGAAATTTTAAGTGTTGTTGTAAAGAGACCGGAGTAGTGTCCGGTCTCTTTTCTTTTCCAGCAATCACCGCAGAATTCGATTGGTCATCTGCGCGATTTGCAACTCGATTTGGACGAGAACACGTTTGATTTCCGCCGCATCCGCCGCCAATCGCTGTCGCCGCACGAGTTCCGCCGCATCCGGCGTGGCGAGTCGGATTTGTTGCAGTAATTCTCCATCGAGCCGCAAAGTTTCGGCATTCACCTTGTTCACAATGTTGGTTTCCTGATTGTTCAACGTATCTTGAACGGCAAAAAACACGCCCATCTGGTTGGTGTAATAACTATACGCCAGCGCAGCTTGCGATTCGCGCTCGGTGTCGGCCAGTTGCAGATGCGCCTCGATTTTTTTGTCCACCGTCAGCAAGAGATACAGCGTGTTCGTGTGGAAAAAAAATGCCTCGTCGTGGCTTTTCTCAAAATAAAAATCGTTCATCTTGTCCAGCATCGGCGCAAGCGAAGTCAGTTGCGTCTGAATGACCGCCATTTGCTTGGACTGGATTTGTTCGTATTGAATGATGTTGCGCGACAGCAAATCAATCTTGGCGCTGTTGATTTTGGTCTGCTTGTCGCAACCGCAAAGGAGCGTCACACCGACGAATAAAAATAAGTGAATAGTTTTTTGCATATTAAATCAACTCCAACGGATTGGTTTATGAACTGGCTGTCCGCCGATGTCAAGCCGCCGGCAACGACGCTGTTCGGCAAAAATGAAAAACCCCTTGTTAAAACAAGGGGTTTAAAGTGGTGGCAGGAGCCGGAATTGAACCGGCGACACAAGGATTTTCAGTCCTCTGCTCTACCAACTGAGCTATCCTGCCAAACCACGGGGCGCGAATGAAACCAAACTTCCGCGCCAAAGACAAGCCGCAATTCCGTCAGACAATCTGCGGTTGCACCATTTCGGGATCCACGCCCAAATCTTTAATCGCCTGCGCGACGACTTTGCGGTCGATGAGTTTTTTCTCCGCAAGCGCGTAAAGCGTGCCGATGACGGTAGACTCGACGTCCACGCCGAAGAAGCGGCGCAAACGGCCGCGCGTGTCACTGCGGCCAAAACCATCCGTGCCGAGCGTGAACAATCCGCCCGGAACCCACGGCGCAATCTGGTCAGGAATCGTGCGGATGTTGTCCGACACGGCGACGAATGCGCCCTGCTCTTTCGCGAGCAAGCTCTCGATGTAATTTTTCTTCGACGGCAAAGTCGGATGCAACATATTCCAGCGCTGCGTGCGAATGGCGTCGGTGCGGAGGAGTTTGTAACTCGTCGCACTCCAAACGTCGGCGCTGACGCCGTATTTTTCCGCAAGAATTTCCTGCGCCTTCAACGCGGACATCATGATTGAGCCGCTGCCGAAAATGTGCGCCTTGATTTTTTTATCTTCTGCGCCGGGCTTGAATTTATACAGGCCTTTGAGAATTCCGGCTTCGCAATCGGCAGGCATCGGCGGCTGCGGATAATTTTCGTTGTAAACGGCTAGGTAATAAAAAATGTCTTCCTGCTCGACATACATCCGGCGCAAACCGTCGGCAACGATGGCCGCGAGTTCGTAGCCGAACGCGGGATCGTAAGGCAGGCAAGTCGGAATCGTGCTCGCGTGCAACAAACTGTGACCGTCTTGATGTTGCAAACCTTCGCCGTTGAGCGAAGTGCGTCCGCTCGTTGCGCCAAGCAAAAAGCCTTTCGCGCGGATGTCACCCGCGAGCCAGAACAAATCACCGACGCGCTGCGGACCGAACATCGAGTAATAAATATAGAACGGAACCATCGGCACACCGTGCGATGCGTAGCTCGTCCCAGCGGCGATGAACGACGACATCGCGCCCGTTTCGCTGATGCCTTCTTCGAGAATCTGTCCGTCCTTCGCTTCGTGATAATATGAAAGTGTTTTGCTGTCCACCGGTTCGTAAAGCTGGCCTTTGGGCGAATAAATTCCAATCTCGCGGAATAAAGTATCGAGACCAAACGTGCGCGCCTCATCGGGAATAATCGGCACGAGATGTTTGTTCAAACCTTTGTGTTGAAGCATCAGGCTCAACAAACGGCCAAACACCATTGTCGTCGAAGCTTCGCGCGCGGAACCTTTTACCATTTCAGAAAAATGATCCAGCTTCGGCACATCGAGCGTAACTGGTTTTACAATGCGCGCCGGAACAAATCCGCCAAGCGCCTTGCGTTTTTCCAAAAGATATTTCGTCTCGACACTATCAGGCGCGGGACGGAAGAACGGCATATCGGCAATAACATCGTCGCTGACGGGAATGTTGAAACGGCCACGGAACTCGCGGAGTTCCTTCTCGTTCATTTTCTTCTGCTGATGCGAAATGTTTTTGCCTTCGCCCGCTTCGCCGAGGCCATAGCCCTTGACAGTTTTAGCGAGAACAACGGTCGGTTGTCCTTTGTGTTCCGTCGCCGCCTTGTAGGCCGCATACATTTTGCGAACGTCATGTCCGCCGCGCAGCAATTTAGAAATCTGCTCGTCGCTCAAATGCGTCACGAGTTCGAGCAATTGCGGATACTTGCCAAAAAAATGTTTACGCGTGTAGCTGCCCGGCTCGACGATGTATTTCTGGTAATCGCCATCCACGCATTCTTCCATGCGTTTGAGCAGCAAGCCGGATTTGTCGCGCTTGATGATATCGTCCCACTCGGTGCCCCAAATGACTTTGATGACATTCCAGCCCGCGCCACGGAAAAGACCTTCGAGTTCCTGAATAATTTTGCCATTACCGCGCACCGGCCCGTCGAGGCGTTGTAAATTGCAATTCACAACCCAAACAATGTTGTCGAGATTTTCGCGCGCCGCCAAAGTGATGGCACCGAGCGATTCCGGTTCGTCCGATTCGCCGTCGCCGAGGAATGCCCAAACCTTCGGCTCCGATTTCCAATTCACCAAACCGCGCGCCTGCAAATAGCGGTTAAAACGCGCCTGATACAAAGACATGATCGGGCCAAGACCCATCGAGACCGTCGGAAACTGCCAGAATTCCGGCATCAAATACGGATGCGGATATGACGACAAGCCGCCGCCCGGCGCAAGTTCCTGCCGGAAATTTTGCAGATGGGATTCGTCCAAACGGCCTTCAAGATAGGCGCGCGCATACATGCCCGGCGCGGCGTGGCCTTGGAAATAAACCATGTCGCCGGGAAAATTTTCCGCGCGTCCGCGAAAAAAATGATTCTGCGCCACTTCGTAAAGCGTCGCGGAAGAAGCGAACGACGCAATGTGTCCGCCTACATTCGTGTTCGAGTTCGCCTTCACCACCATCGCCATCGCGTTCCAACGGATGATGCTCTTGATGCGGCGTTCGATGTCGCGGTCGCCCGGATACGCGGGCTGCGCGTCGGGCGGAATCGTGTTGATGTAAGGTGTATTTTGCCCTGCAACCGGACGCGGCTCGGAGCGCAACTGGCTCGCAAATTTTTCGAGCAATTCCGCCGTGCGTTCGGCCCCGCGACTTTCCAGCGCGAGTTCCAAAACGGACTGCAAAGATTCGTCCAGTTTATCGCCGTTGCCGTTGGTGGCCGTCGAGGTGACGCTACGCGAACCGTAAATTTCTTTTTTGGATGATTTCACTTGGCTAAATTTTCTTTTGCAGATGCAAAGTCAACGTCCGAAGAATAAACTGGATTTCTTTCCGCAACAACTGCGAAATGATGCGCCATGAAACGCCTCGACCTCACCTTGTCCACGCCCGCCGAAAATCTCGCGGCGGACGAAGCATTGCTGGACGCGTGCGAAGCGGGCGACGGTGAAGAAACCCTTTCGTTTTGGGAGCCGCGCGAAAATTTTGTCGTCGTCGGCTACGCGAATAAAGTGGCGACCGAAGTGAATATCGCCGCGTGCGCGGCGAAAAAAATTCCTATCTTCCGCCGTTGCTCCGGCGGCGGAACCGTCGTCCAAATGCGCGGCGGATTAAATTACTCACTTATTTTACGCATTGATGAAAACGCGCCGACGCACAACATCACGTCCGCCAACCAATTCATCATGGAGAAAAATTGCCGCGCGATGCACACGCTGTTGCCAACCTCTGAAATTTCCGTGCGCGGCCACACCGACCTTTGTCTCGGCGACGTAAAATTCGCCGGCAACTCGCAGCGGCGGCGTAAAAACTTTCTGCTTTTTCACGGAACTTTGCTGCTCAACTGCGATTTGAGTTTGGTTAGCGAACTGCTTTTGATGCCGTCGTTACAGCCGGATTACCGCGCCAGCCTCCCGCACTCCGACTTCGTGACCAACTTGAATTTGCCCGCCGAAAAAGTGAAAGCTGCGCTCGCGAAAGAATGGAACGCAAATGAACAATTATTAAATCCGCCGCTCAAAGAAATTGCGAGACTCGCCCGCGAAAGATACGCGACGCGCGATTGGAATTTTAAGTTCTAAAAAATCTCACGCAAAGGCGCAAAGAATTTTCGTTTCAACTTCGCGCCTTTGCGACTTTGCGTGAAACTTCATATCCGCGTCGCCAGCGCCGCCTGGCTCTTCGCAAAAATTTCCTCGTGCAGCGAATTGCCGTGCGCGTCAATTGTCACCACCGCCGGAAAATCCGCCACTTCCAATTCCCAAATCGCTTCCGGCGAACCGAACTCTTCCTTGAAATAAACATTGCGAACATTTTTTACGCAATCCGCCAAAACTTGCGCCGCGCCACCGATGGCGTGCAGATAGACGCAGCCATATTCCTTGCACGCCGCCTGCGTTTTCGCGCCCATGCCGCCCTTGCCGATGACGCCGCGCAAACCAAAATCGCGGATGACCTGCCATTGATACGGCTCCTCGCGGATGGAAGTCGTCGGACCGGCGGCGGTGCATTTGAACGTGCCATCCGCCTGCGGCATCATCACCGGGCCACAATGATACACAATTCCATCCTGCAAACTCACGCCTGCGGGCAGCTTACCGCCTTCGTGCAAATATTTATGAACCGCATCGCGCCCCGTGAACACGATGCCAGAAATCAAAACTTCGTCGCCAACTTTCAGCGCGCGGATTTTTTCTTCGGAAAATGGAAAACTTAATTTCGTCATAAAATTAAAAATATGCTTTTACAGTCGCAACTGCGCGCAATTTGTAAAAGCTAAAAATCATTTCAACAATGCTTCCGCGTGTTTGCGCGCCGCATCGGTCTGACCGCCGAGCATCCGCGCAAGTTCCGTGACGCGCGATTTTTTGTCGAGCAAAGTAATCTCGGAAATCGTCCGGCCATTTTTCACAAGCTTCGTGACGACGTAATGCGCGTCCGCCGCCGACGCGACTTGCGGCAGGTGTGTGATGCAAAACACCTGTCTTTTCGCGGCAATTTGACGCATTTTTTCGCCCACGGCATTCGCCGTTTCGCCGCCGACATTCGCGTCCACTTCGTCGAAAACCAAAACTGGAATTTCATCTTCCGCCGCCAAAACCGTTTTCAGCGCCAACATCACGCGCGCCATTTCGCCGCTCGAAGCAATCGCGCGCAGCGGCTTGGCCGGCTCGCCCAAATTCGGCGCGAACTGGAATTCAATTTCGTCAAAGCCGGATGAAATCAGTTTCCGGTTCAGGGTTCCGAGTTCAGAGTTGCCCACCGTTTCAACGCTGAACCCTAAACCCTGAACCGGCAACAGCGTCGCCATTGCCACATCAAACTTGCTTTGCTTGAAGCCCAAATCTTCAAGTTGCTTGCCGACGGCTTTGGCGAGTTGCGGAATTATTTTTTTACGCGCGGCGGAAAGTTTTTTGCCCGCACTCAAAATTTCTGAATCCAGTTTTTCCAACGCCGCTTTAAGCCGCGCGAGCTCCTCGTCGCGCGATTCGAGCGATTGCAATTTATCTTTCGCTTCGTCGCCAAACGCAATGACTTCCGCGAGCGTCGTGCCGTATTTGCGTTTCAAGGAGTGGATTAAATTCAAACGCTCTTCGACTTCTGCAAGGCGCGCGGGATCAACGTCCACTTTGTCGGCGTAACGCGATAATTCCGTCAGCAACTCGCGCAACGTCTCGCCCGCCTGCGCGTGCAGCGCGACCAGGTTTTCCGCGCCGGAATCCACGCGCTGAAGTTCCACCAACACGCGGCCAATCGCGCCGGATTGCGTGAGCAATGAATTTTCGTTTTCACTCAAAGCGTCAATCGCTGTCTGGCTTAACTGCAATAATTTTGCTGCGTTGCTCGAACGAATAAATTCTTCTTCGACGGATTTTTCTTCATCCAGCTGCAGGCGCGCGGTGGAAATTTCCTGAACCTGAAAGCGCAGCAAGTCCAATTGCTGCGCGTAAGTTTTTTCGTCCACGATGAGCGCGGATTTTTCGTTTTCCAAAACGCTGCGGCGGCGGACGAGTTCGCCAAATTCTTCGCGCGATTTTTCCAAGCCGCCGAACGCATCGAGAATCAAAAGCTGTTTGCCCGCGTGCAGCAGCGATTGATGATCGTGCGGGCCGTGCATATCCACGAGCCATTCGCCAATGGTCGCGAGCGTGGCGAGCGTGGTCGCGGAACCATTGATGAACTGGCGGTTCGTGCCACTGGCGGAAAAGTTTCGTTTCAACACGAGTTGGTTTTCCTCGCACGGCTCCAAACCATTTTCTTCGAGAAAAGTTTTCAACGGCGCGCGAAGTTTTTTCGTATCGAAGACAGCTTCGACGGAACAGCTTTCTTCGCCGCTGCGAATCAAAGTGCGGTCGGCGCGTTCGCCCAAAACCAGATTTAATGCGCCAATGATGATGGACTTGCCCGCGCCGGTTTCGCCGGTGATGACGTTGCAACCGGGCTGGAGTTCCAGCGTGAGGTCGCTCACGAGGGCGAGGTTTTTGATGCGTAGCGTCGTCAACATGGCCAATTTTCGTGCCACAGATAAACACAGATGGACACAGATGCAAAAAAGAAAATCTTCAAGAAGATGGCGCTAGACAAAATATCCTGAACAACTAGCGTTTTAATCAGTCCACCAATCAAGCATTTATGAAAAGTCAAATTACCTCCGGCGCGACGGCATTACTTTTCATTGCTTTCGTCTGCCAGTTGTCGGCCTTGGCTGAAGATTCCAATAATCCTTGGGCTTATCCGACAAACATTGCCGCAAACATTTCAGGAACGGTGCGCGATGCTTCCGGCGCGCCTGCCGCCGGTGTGCGGGTTTCGTTTCATCCGGGGCAATTTCCACAAGCGCCACTGTTCAGTGAAACCAATACCGACCAAAACGGCCGATACGCATTAAACATTCTTCAGGACACAAATAAATGGTGGGGATGGGACGGCCCCATCAGCCCGACCAGTTTTGTCTTGGTGCAGGATTCATCGCACAATCTCGTCGCCATCGAAGAATTTATAGACTTCCCGACCAATCTTGATTTGCGCCTGCAACCCGGAATTATTTTTTCCGGCGTTGTAAAAGATACTGACGGTGCGCCGGTGACAAACGCGGAAATAAATCTTTCGATGATGGTCGGCCATTCCCTGCCGAACGTCGAACCTCTTCCTCGTAAAACTGACGCGCACGGCGCATTTTCTTTTCCGCCGTTGCCGCCGGGACGTGAATACATGATTTTTCGAGTCAAAGCGCCGGGTTACGGTTCAGCCTTTGCGCGCGTCGAGGCGAAGAATACGCACACCAACCATTTTGAATTTCCTGCAATCACGCTCAAAAAAGCCGACCAAATTCTCGCCGGCAATATAATTAGCCCGGACGGACAACCTGTTGTTGGAGCGGAAATACGTTTTAGCGGAAGAGGGCAGCCGGAATGGCCGCAAACTAAATCCGATGACAAGGGACATTTTGTTTTTGAATCGGTTTGCGACGGAGAAGTTCAAATCTCAGCCTATGCCAACTTTGGCAATCATCTCGGCCATGATGTTTATGTCTCGGCGAATAATAGCGTTCCCATCAAGGCGCAGGCTGGCGACACAAATGTCTTTATCACTTTTACAAATTTTGATTTTCCAAAACCACTGATCGAAGCCGCGCGTTACGATGAAACAAATCAATTGGCATTACTTCTGACCAATGGAATTGATGTCAACGTGAAGGATAGTCAGGGCAAAACACCATTGCATTGGGCTGTGGATAGCGGTTTCAAAAATATCGCCGCCATGCTGCTCGCCAACAAAGCCGATGTCATGGCCAAAGATATTCATGGCGTGACGCCACTGCATGAGGCAGCAATCAAAGGCAACACTGAAATAATGAAATTGCTGCTCGCAAATGATGCCGATGTCAATGTCCGTGCTGACAATGGTTTTACGCCACTTCATTGGGCCGCACTTTACGGCAAGCAAGATGCCGCCGAATTGCTGCTCGCGAATAAAGCGGATGTCAACGCGCTAAATAATGCGGGTCGCACACCTTTATATTGGGCGCAACATAATGGTTGGAATAGTTTGGCGCAATTACTCCGTGAAAATGGCGGGGGAAATTAAAATTTACGCATAATCATTTTCATTCGCCGAATTTTGCGGTTCTGTTAATTTCAAATCCGCATGGCGTTTGAATTTACATTTCTCGGCAGCGGCACTTCGCAAGGCGTGCCGCTCATCGGCGTGGAGTATCCGCCGGAGTATCTCGCGAATCCAAAAAACTGGCGCACGCGCCCGGCCATTTACATCGCCACGGACAACGTGAAGCTGGTCGTGGATACGCCGCCGGAATTTCGCCTGCAATGTCTGCGCGAAAAAATCAATCATCTCGACGCCGTGCTCGTCACGCACGCGCACGCGGATCACGTTTTGGGCATGGACGATTGCCGGCGCTTTTGCGATTTGAACGGCGGCGCGGCGCTGCCGATTTACGCGAGCGAGGCGACAATGGTGCATTTGCGCCGCGTATTCATTTACGCTTTTCATCAAGGCCCGTGGCCGAAAGGTTATTTTATTCCCGAAGAACGCATCATCAATGGCGTGTTTGAAATCGGCGATTTGAAAATCACGCCGTTCGATCTGCCGCACGGGCGCATGACGACGACGGGATTTTTGTTTGAGCAGGACGGTCGCAAGCGGCTGACTTATTTGAGCGACTGCAAGGAGATTCCCGAAGCCGTCATCGAACGCGTTCGCGGCGTGGAAATCGCCGTGCTGGATGCGCTACGCCACAAGCCGCATCCGACGCACATGTGTCTCGACGAAGCCTTGACGGCGGCGCGGCGCATCAACGCGGGACGCACTTTTTTCACACACCTCACGCACGATTACGACCACGATAAGTCGCAGGCGGAATTGCCGGACGGCATCGCGCTCGCGTGGGATGGATTGAAAGTCAAAGGCGCGTAAGTGAAAAAAGTCTTTTTCATTTTTCTCGCCGCCATTTTTTCCGGCCTCGCACTTCCGGCGCGTGCCGCCAATGAATTTGTCTTCACGCCAGCAAATCCGCCGGAAATGACGCCGTTAAAAAATCACGACACACCGGCTTATCGCGCGGCGAAATTATTTTTGCACGGCGTGAACCTCGGTAATTATCTCGAAGTTCCGCCGGGACAAAACTGGGGCGTCACCGTTTTGGCGGATGAATTTGCTGCGATGAAACGCGAAGGCTTCGACCATGTGCGGGTGCCGGTCGGCTGGCAGCATTACGCCGGAGCCGCGCCGGATTACACGCTTGCGCCGGAAATTTTCGCGCGCTTGGATTTTGTCGTGACTAACGTAATCGCCAATAAAATGGCGGTGATAATCAACATCCATCAGTTCGACGCGCTGGACAAAAATCCCGCCGCTGCGACGGATGAATTTTTAAAAATCTGGCAGCAGGTCGCCGCGCATTACAAAAAGTTTCCGAACACGCTGGCGTTTGAACTGGACAACGAGCCGCACGATCACGCGACGACGGCGGCGATGAATCCGATTTACGCCCGCGCCATTGCAAACATCCGAGCTACGAATCCGCAGCGGACAATTTTTGTCGAGCCGGGCAACTGGGGCAACATTGACGAACTAAAAAATCTCGTCTTGCCGCCGGACGACAATGTGATCGTCTCAGTGCATTGCTACGACCCGTTTCATTTCACCCATCAGGGCGCAAGCTGGACGGGCGAGGATTTCAAACAATCCGGCGTCGTCTTTCCCGGTCCACCCACGCAACCGCTCGTGCCGGATATGAACCTCAAACCGAAACCATGGGTGCTGGATTGGTTCAAAAAATACAACACGTTGCCAACAGAAAAAAATCCGAGCGGCCCGATTGCGTTTACTGACAAATTAAAATATGTCCACGACTGGTCAGATTTTTACGGACGTCCGGTTCACCTCGGCGAATTTGGTGCTTACACAAAAGCGGACGCGCAATCGCGCGCGAATTTTTATTCCGCCGTCCGGCATGAGGCGGAGAAATTTCAAATTGGCTGGTGCATCTGGGACTGGAGCGCAGGCTTTCGTTACTGGGATAAGAAAAATCACCGCGCGCTGCCCGGAATGCACGCAGCGCTTTTCAGCCAATGAAATCAATGTGATAATGCGGATTCAGTCAAACACACCATGAATTTTCTGCGAATCATTTTACCATTATTGATGTTCGCGCTGACGCCATTTTTTGCGCTCGGCGGCGGCGAAGAAGTGGTGGTGATTTACAATACGCAGTTGCCAGAATCTAAAACCGTTGCCGAACATTACGCCGCAGCGCGGTCGGTTCCGCAGAACCAGATTTTTGGTTTTGCCCTGACGACGAACGAAATTATTTCGCGCGCAGACTTCAAAGATTTTTTGCAGAAGCCGCTCGCCGACCGGCTCGAAGCTGCCGGACTTTGGAAGTTCAGTGAGGTCGCCACGCCCGCCACCAACGGCCAACCCGCGCAGACGGACGTCCGCGTCGTGCAATCCAAAATTCGTTACGCCGTTTTATGCTACGGTGTGCCGTTGAAAATCGCGCCGAGTTCCATCATGGAAAATTATTTAGATAATTCTTTCATCGAAAAATTTGCCGATAAAGCCACACGCGACAAATTGCGCGGCAACGAAGCGGCCGTGGACTCGGAACTCGCCTGGCTGCCGGAAATAAAAATAAAAGTCCCGCTGACTGGGCCGTTGCCAAATCCATTTTACCTCTGCACTAATCGCGCCACGATGAATTGCACGAACGGCCTGCTGCTGGTTTCGCGATTGGATGGGCCTACAGCGGAAATCGCCAATGGTCTCGTGGACAAATCCATTGAAGCAGAAAATACCGGCTTGTGGGGACGCGCGTATTTCGATGCGCGCGGTTTGGACGCGACCAATGTTTATTATCTCGGCGATGTTTGGATGATGGCTGGCGCGGAAATCAGTCGTCAACTCGGCTTTGAAGTCGAAGTAGACACGAACGCCGATTTATTTCCCGCGTCGTTGCCGATGAGCCACATTGCGATTTACGCCGGCTGGTATGCATTCGATCCGTGCGGCCCGTTTCTGCAATCAAAAATGGAGTTCATGCCGGGCGCGTTTGCGTATCATTTGAATTCTTACAGCGCCGATTCCGTGCGCACGGCTACGCAACATTGGTGCGGTCCACTTTTAGCGAAAGGCGCGACCTGCACGATGGGCTGCGTGTATGAA
The DNA here is from genome assembly GCA_903833055.1 of uncultured Verrucomicrobia subdivision 3 bacterium. Taxonomy (GTDB): domain Bacteria; phylum Verrucomicrobiota; class Verrucomicrobiia; order Limisphaerales; family UBA11358; genus UBA11358. The sequence goes on from CAILDU010000197.1 coordinate 13,351, forward strand.
CCGTATTTGCAATTCACACCCAACGTCGCCTTCACCATTCAGGCACTTGGCAACGGCTACACATTTGGCGAAGCCGCGTGGTCGTCTCAAATTGCTTTGTCCTGGCAAACGACGGTCATCGGCGACCCGTTGTATCAACCGTTCAAAAAATCTGCGCCGGAATTGCACGCGCTGCTGGCGCGCACAAAAAGCCCGCTGCTCGAATGGTCGTTTGACCGACTGATGTGCCTCGACCTCGCTCACGGTTTGCGCGAATCCCAACTGCTTCCCTTTCTCGCCAACCTGCCGACTACCGCGCAGAGTGCTGTGCTGTGCGAGAAGCTGGCGAAATTTTACGAAGCTTCCGGCAAACCGAGTTCCGCGATTGAATCGTGGCAAAACGCACTTAAATTAAATCCTTCGCCACAGCAAAAAATCCGGCTCCGGCTCACGCTCGGCAAAGAACTGGCCGCGCAAAATCGCGATGCCGAAGCACTAGAAAATTATCGGGCGCTCATCGCCGAAGCGCCGGATTATCCCGGACGAAATTTGATTGATGCGAAACTTCAGTCACTGGAAAATAAAATTGCCGACGTAAAGAAACCCTAGATTTTATGGCTATTTTCTTCGATACGCACGCGCATCTGGATTATCCCGAATACGAAAAAGATTTCGCGGAAGTCCTCGCGCACGCGCAAGCTGCCGGCATCACAAAAATTATTTCCATCGGCACAAGCCTCGACAGCAGCCGCCGGGCGATTGCGCTCGCGGAAAAATTTCCCGTGATTTACGCCGCCGTCGGTTGGCATCCGAGCGAGGCGCTGACCGCGCCGGAAGATTTGCGCCCAGCTCTGCGCGAACTCGCCCAGCATCCCAAAGTCGTCGCCATCGGCGAAACGGGTTTGGATTATTATCGCCTGCCGAGTTCGCAAAACGGCAGCGCGGCGGACGACGCGCATTACAAAAAACGGCAGGCGGAAATTTTCCAGCAACAACTCGAAGTCGCGGCGGAATTTAATTTGAACTGCGTCATCCACCAGCGCGCCTCGTTTGACGACACGCTGGCACAGTTAAAACCGTTCGCCGGCAAAGTGCGCGGCGTCTTTCATTGCTTTGGCGAAAGCGTGGAGCGATTGAAACAGATTTTGGAAATCGGCTCGCTCGTGAGCTACACTGGCATCGTGACTTTCAAAAACGGCCAGAACATCCGCGACGCCGTGGCCGCGACGCCGCTGGACAAGTTCATGCTGGAAACGGACTGTCCGTATCTCGCGCCCGTGCCACATCGCGGTCAGCGCGGCGAGCCGGCGTTCGTGAAGGAAATTTCCGAAACCATCGCGCAGGTGAAAATGATTTCACTCGATGAATTGAGCGTGGCGACGTGCCGCACCGCGCACGAATTTTTCCCCAAACTCGTATGACCAAGCAGCAAGTTCTCGATCTCTATTTTCTCGACGCACGGCACAAGCTGATTGAAATCGCCGCGTTCCTCGACCGCATCGAACGCGCGTCGGGCAAAGACGATTTTCGTCTAAAAAGTTTCCGCGACGCGCTCGCCAAGTTGGACGGCAAAAAGAAAAATAAGGCGAAAAATATTTTGCTCGCGTTCAGCGATCTGACGACGCAGCCGATTGCCAAAGCGCAAAGTAAAGGTGCAGTTGGCGCGTATTCCAAAACCAAATAATTGTCATGCGTTACATCGAACCGCACGCCCACATGGTCAGCCGCACGACGGACGATTACGAACGCATGGCGCTCGCCGGCTGCGAGGCCGTGTGCGAACCGGCCTTCTGGGCGGGCTTTGACCGCAGTTCGCCCGCCGGATTTTTTGATTATTTTTCCCAGCTCACCGAGCACGAACCGAAGCGCGCCGCCAAGTTCGGCCTGAAACATTTCTGCTGGCTCTGCATCAATTCCAAGGAAGCCGAGGACGTGAAACTGGCGGAAGAAGTCATCGCGCTCATTCCAAAATTTCTCGGACGCGCCAATGTTCTCGGCATTGGCGAAATCGGCTTGAACAAAAATTCTAAAAACGAATTGCGCGTTTTAGAAATGCAGGTGGAACTCGCGGCGAAATACAATCAGTTAATTTTAGTCCACACGCCGCATCTTGAAGACAAATTGAAAGGCACGCGGCTCATTCTCGACGTTTTGAAAAATGATCGCCGCATTTTGCCGGAGCGCGTCATCATTGATCACGTCGAGGAACACACGGTGGAATTGGTTTTGGATTGTGGCATGTGGGCGGGCATGACGCTTTATCCTGAAACGAAATGCACGCCGGCGCGCGCGATTGACATTTTAGAAACTTACGGCGACGAACGCATCTGGATGAACAGCGCGTGCGACTGGGGCGTGAGCGATCCGCTGGCCGTGCCGAAAACGGCGTTGGAAATGAAGCGGCGCGGCCACCTTGCTGGCGCGATTGAGAAAATAATTTTCCAGAACCCGAAGAAGTTCCTGCGCCAGTCGCCAAATTTCAAACTTGGCACTTGAAGCTGCGGAGCAGCGACCGATAGTAGCCCACGGTGAAACCGTGGGCTGATTGTTCAAAAATAAAAAGCCCCGGCAGGGGCGAAAGAGTTGTCGTGAAATGATTTTCTGTCGCCCCTGCCGGGGCTTGATTTATTTTGGCGCGTGAACCCACGGTTTCACCGTGGGCTACTAGCTTGCGCGCCTCGGGCGCTTCGTTCAAGAATCCAAGCCAGAAACTAAAACTACAAACTCGCCTTTCAAGCTGCGCTTCGCCGCGATTTCTGAAAGTGCCGCTGGTTTGCCGCGCAGGAACTCCTCGAATTTTTTCGTTAGCTCGCGCGCCAGCACCACGTCGCGTTCGGGAAAAACTTCATTCAACTCGCCCAAAAGTTTTTCGATGCGATACGGCGATTCGTAGAAAACCATTGTGCCACCAATGGTTTTAAGCGATTCCAGTTTATTGCGGCGCTGGCCGGATTTGTGCGGGAGAAAGCCGGCGAAATAAAATTCCTCCGTCGGCAAACCGCTCGCGGTGAGACCAGCGACGAGCGCACACGCGCCGGGAATCGCTTCGACGCGGAAGCCCGCCGCTATCGCCGCTTTCACGACGCGCTCGCCGGGATCGCTGATGCCGGGACTGCCAGCGTCCGTGACGAGCGCGACTTTTTCGCCGCGCCGCAGACGCTCGATAATTTCTTCGCTGCGCCGCGCTTCGTTGAATTGAAAATAGCTCAAGAGCGGTTTTGAAATTCCAAAATGTTTCAGCAGTTGCCCGCTGTGGCGCGTGTCTTCAGCGGCGACGACATCGCACTCGCGCAGGACGCGGAGCGCGCGGAGCGTGATGTCCTCAAGATTACCAATCGGCGTGGCGACGAGGTAAAGCGTGCTGGCGGTAAGCGGCGGTAAAACGGCGTCCATGGCTTGACTTAAACAGATAATTCGGCGGAAATAAACCTGTTTTAGAAACTATGCCCAAACCACCAGGCCGATGGAATCTCGCGCGGCTCCAGCGCATCACGACTTCATCGCATCGTTACATCGCGGAAGTGGACGGACTGCGGTTCATCGCCATCTTCAGCGTGCTGCTGTTCCACGTTCATTTTGCCGCGACGAATATTCCCGGCACAACACTGGCGGCATCGCCGCTCAATTTTCTTTTTTGGCCGGTAACGAATGGCTATCGCGGCGTTGAACTTTTTTTTGTCATCAGCGGATTCATTCTTGGTCTGCCGTTTGCCGCGCATTATCTCGCCGACGCACCGGCGGTGAAAATTGGAAAGTTTTATCTGCGCCGACTGACGCGATTGGAACCGCCTTACATTTTGGCGTTGCTGTTGTTTTACGGCGCCGCCGTCGTGCTGCACGACATTCACGCGCAGGATCCAAATTTCTTTTCCGGACTGCTGCTGCGACTCGGCTACGCGCATAGCATCGTGCGCGGCCTACCGCCGAAACTGGACGGCGTGACGTGGACGCTGGAAGTCGAAGTGCAATTTTATCTGCTCGTGCCGTTGCTCGCCAAAATTTTTAAACTTACAACCGCACCGCGCCGATTGATTCTCGTCGCCGCCATTTGCGGTGCGCCGCTGCTGGCAAGCATCGTGCCGCACAGCGAACTAACGCTGCCGGGCTTCATCCAATATTTCTTGATTGGTTTTCTGCTGGCCGATTTACACACCACCAGCGCGGGCGCAGGAAAAATTTCCGCGCAACTTTATGACGGGCTGGCAACGGTCGGACTGCTCGCGCTGGCGTTAGTGCCCGACACGACCACATGGCGACAATTTTTCCCGTGGCTGCTGGCGCTGGTTTTTATTGGCGCACTGCGCGGAAATTGGTTCACGGCGGTTTTGCGGCGACCGGTCATCGCGACGCTCGGCGGCATGTGTTATTCACTTTATCTGCTGCACTATCCGCTGTTCTCGTTCATCGCGGCCAGAATTATTACGAGCGACATGACGATGCCGATGGCTTGCCTGCGCTTGGGATTGGTGGGATTGCCGGTGGCGGTGGGCGCAGGCATCGCGTATTACATCCTCATCGAAAGACCGTGCATGAACCCCAACTGGCCGCAACTCGCCTATCAAAATGCCCGGCGGCTGTGCGGTTCAATCTTCAAACAAAAATAAATCGCCCATGAAATCCGCCGCGAAATTTTCCATCGTTCTCGTCACCGCACCGGATTTGAAAACGGCGCGCGCGCTGGCGAAAGCGGCGTTGAAGGCCAAACTCATTGCGTGTGCCAACCTGATTCCAAAAATTGAATCGCATTATTGGTGGCGCGGAAAAATGGAATCGAGCGCGGAAGTTTTAATCATTTTCAAAACGACAAAATCAAAACTGGTCGTGCTGGAAAAATTGATTCTCGCGCAACATCCTTACGAGACGCCGGAGTTTTTAGTTCTGTCGCCAAGCACAGGCAGCCAAAAGTATCTCGACTGGCTGGTAAAAAGTTGTAGCGGAAAATAATTTGAACTCGCCAGCAGTCGGATTAGATTTGTCCTGTGAATCAGGTTGATGTCATCCCGCTAATGTTGCTCGCCATGATGGGGCTGGCGCTCGGCATCGGCTTTATGATGCTCGGCTGGATGCTGGCGGTGCAACGCCGGAACCGGCTCACGCAAAAAGAATTTTCTCCCGCGCAGAATTTTTTTCTAAAGCAACCGGCCACTTTGCAACGCCCTGATTGCTGGCTGGCCATCCGCGCGGTTTCGCCGGAAGCCGTAAAAATAACATTGGGCTTGAACCACGCCGCGCCGTGTTCGTGGGCGGAAGGACTGGCGGGCGGACACGAATTTTTTATCAGCCCGCGCGTGAACGGCTGGGTGATTGTCACGGGCATGGGCTTGCCGAATCCGACGGAAGACGTGGATGCGACATTTCTTTTTCTCACCGGCTTGAGTCGTCAGCTCGGCCATGTGCAATATTTTTACGCGAGCCGGTTGTTTCATCATCACGCATGGGCGCGGCTGGACGACGGTTGCGTGACGCGCGCCTACGCATGGACGGGCGAAACGGTCTGGCATCAAGGCGTCGAGACATTGCCGGAAATCGAGACGGACGTGAAGCTGTTCGCTTACGGCGACGAAACGGCGACGTTGCTGGATGCGGAAAGGAATTTTGAAAAAGTTCCGCAACTCGCGGCGCGTTGGAGTCTCGATCCGGCGCGGGTGAAATTAAATTCTTTCCGTCAGGCCACGGGCAGCGCGGGCGAATCGGCGTTCGGCTGAAAAATTTTATTGCAGGAAGAAAGCGATAGGCGCAAAGTGCGGGCAAGAAAGGAACCTATGTCATTCACCATTGAACTCGAACTACAGAAATTTCCCAAGCACATCAAATTGAAAGACGGCAGCAAAGCCACGATCCGTCTGCTCAAGGCCGAGGATGAAAAAGAATTTCACCAGCTCTTCCTCGACATTCCCGAACGTGAACGCATGTTCATCAAACATCGCGTGCAAGACGTAAAAGTCATCCGCGATTGGTGCCGGAACATTGACGTGGGTCGCAATCTGCCGCTCGTCGGCATCATCAATAAAAAAATTGTCGGCGTGGCGACCTTGCACCAGCGGCTCGGCGGCTGGAAACGGCACATCGGTCGCGTGAGCGTGCTGGTGCATCCAAAGTTTCGCGGCATCGGTCTGGCGCGCGCGCTCATCAACGAAACGCTCGACATCGCCCGCAGTGCCAGCTTGGAACGCGTCGAAGCGGCGTTCATCGGCGAACAGGAAGCGGCGTTGAAAATGTTTGCGATCCTCGGCTTCAACCAGCTTGTGCGCCTCGAAGATTACGTCAAGGACATGACCGCCATCACGCACGATTACGTTTTGATGGGCCTCGATCTGCGGACGGATGAGGAATACACGAATGCGGCGGGGTGAAATAATTTTTAGTTTTTAATTCTTAATTTTTAGTTAACTAAAAATTAAAAACTTAAAATTTAAAACTGCTCCATGTCCCCCGAGGTTTGTCCCAACTGCGGCACGACTGTGCCGCGCAAGGCGAAGGCTTGTCCCGAATGCGGCGCGGATGAAAAGACCGGCTGGTCGGATTCCGCTTACGCCGACAATTTGGGAATTCCCGACGAAAATTTTAATTACGAAAATTTCGCGGAGGAAGAATTTGGTTCCCGCAGTCCCAAACCGCGCGGACTGCATTGGGTTTGGTGGCTTACAGCGGTAATTTTGATTTTGCTGTTCCTGATTTTTCTGCTGCACTGAAAATAAGTCAGCCAACAGCCGACGGCAAAAGTTTCTGGACATTTTTTCCCGTCCATCTAGGGTCGTTTTATGAAAAGTAAGAAGTTGGGCTCGTTCACAACACTCACCAAAATAGGCGGTGATTGGGTGCTTGCTGGCCGTGATCCCTTTCCACCCGAACCCGACCGCATGAACACTGACCCTACATCTCAAGATCGTCAAATCAACCCGAACCCAACCATTGATTGGATGTCGGAGCGTAAGTTTTATGTTCGTGATTTAGTCAGGCCGGGAGCTGGGCCTGATTGGTCACATACACTCACTACCGAGTGCGAATATTGTAATAAAACCGTAGAGATTCATTTACGAGCGCCACTTAACGTAGCAAAGTTTGCCAAAGATGAGGCGTGCCGGTTGGTCAGGCTTGAGCATCTCCGCATAGAACACCCGAAGCCAAAACCATTAAAGAAGAAAATTCCACAATGATTTTTGCCTGATTTTTTCACCCAACAAAAAGATATGCCTCACAATTTCCAAAAACAAAAAAGCCCGCTCAATCGAGCGGGCTTTGTGTTTCTTAAAGTGATTTACTTCTTCGCTTCCGGCTTCGCTTCAACAGCGGGAGCTTCGGGAACAACGGTCGGCGCGATGGTATCCACCCATTCTAAAATCGCACTCTGCGAGGCGTCACCGTTACGCTGGCCGAGCTTGATAATGCGGGTGTAACCGCTGCGGCGATCTTTGAACGCCGGCGCGATTTCCGTGAACAACGTCTTCGCGGCCTTTTCCTGATGCAGGCGGGCGACGGCGAGGCGGCGATGTTGAATCGTGCCTTTCTTGCCGAGCGTGACCATCTTTTCCGCGACGGAACGGGCGGCTTTGGCCTTGGCCAAAGAGGTCGTGATGCGCTTATGTTCAATCAAGCTGCAAACGAGGTTGGCGAGCATCGCGTTGCGATGTTCCGAGGTGCGGCCCAGTTTGGCCGTGCGCTTCAAATGTCTCATGGCAAATCCTTATTCCGTTTTGGCGGCTTCTTCCTTCGGTGCATCCACCAGGCCCGGCTCAAAATTCATGCCGAGCGAGAGGTTGAGGGAAACCAGTTTATCTTTAATTTCGTTGAGCGACTTCTTGCCGAAGTTGCGATACTTGAGCATCTCCTGTTCGGACTTCAGCGCGAGCTGGCCGACGGTGGTGATGTTCGCGTTGTTCAAACAGTTGGCGGCGCGGACGCTCAATTCGATTTCGTTGACGCTCATGTTCAACAATTTCTTGAGCTTGGACTTCTCGTCGTCCTGCTTGTCAGCGGCTTCTTCAAATTCAACCGCGTTCTTGTCGTAACCGACGAACACGTCGAGGTGATGCGCGAGAATCGCGGACGCCTGCGTGAGCGCGTCATCGGGCGTGATGCGGCCATCAGTCCAAATTTCGAGAACCAAACGGTCGTAATCGGTGCGGTTACCAACGCGCGCGGCTTCGACAGCGTAACGCACACGGGTCACCGGCGAGAAAATGGAATCAATCGCCACGATGCCAATCGCTTGACCGGGCTTTTTGTTTTCGTCGCTCGGACAGAAACCACGGCCAACTTTGACCGTTAGTTCCATCTCAAATTTTTTCTTCTTGTCCAGCGTGCAGATATGCGCCGTGGGATTCACGAGCTCAATGTTCTGGTTGGTCTGGATGTCGGCGGCGGTCACCACGCCTTCCTTGTTCACGGAGAGCAAGAGCGTTTGTTCGTCGCGGGTGTGGGCTTTGAATTTGACTTTCTTCAAATTCAAAACGATGTCGGTCACGTCTTCGGCGACGCCTTCGATCGTGGCAAATTCATGCTGCGCGCCGTCCACCTTCACGGAGGTGATGGCCGCGCCTTCGAGCGAGGAGAGCAACACGCGGCGAAGCGAGTTGCCGACGGTGTGGCCGTAACCGGTTTCAAACGGGTCGGCGACAAACTTGGCGTAGGTTTCGGTGGCAGAGGTTTCATCCTTCTGCAACCGCTTGGGCATTTCAAAACGTCCTAAACGAACTGGCATATTTTCCTTTCGACAATTTTAATCTGACTTTCCCGGAAAATTATTCCCATCCGGAAACGCCCGTGTAATTGTCTTTCTTGGTTTACTGGTTAGCGGGAATAAAATTCAACAACAGCCTGCTCGTTGGCAATCGGCTGGATTTCGTCGCGGGTCGGGATGCGCATGATCGTGCCTTTGAAAGCTTCTTTGTCCAAAGACAACCAATCCGGCACCGCGCGGCTCGCAGAAACTTCAAGACCCTTCGTCGCAAGCTGGCGCGACACGTTGTGGTTCTTGACCACGATAACGTCGTTCACTTTGAGAGCGAAGGACGCGATGGCCGCCTTGCGACCATTGACCGTGATATGGCCGTGATTGACCATCTGGCGCGCCGCAGCGCGCGTGTTGCCGAAACCGAGGTGGAAAACGACGTTGTCCAAACGGGTTTCGAGAATCTGCAACATCGTTTCGCCCGTGACGCCACGGCGGTTTTTCGCCTTTTCATAGACGCCGCGAAATTGCTTCTCCATCAGGCCGTAGTAATAACGGAGCTTCTGCTTCTCATTGAGACCTTCACCGTATTCGGTGGTCTTGCGGCGCGACTTCGGGCCGTGGACGCCGGGACCGTAGTTGCGGCGTTCAAGATATTTTGTCGGGCCGAAAATCGGAATACCGAAACGGCGGCTGATGCGGACGCGGGGACCTGTATAACGAGCCATAAAATTAGTTACGAGTGATGAGTGAAAAGTTTTTTACACGCGGCGTTTCTTACGCGGGCGGCAACCATTATGCGGAACGGGCGTCACGTCTTTGATCGTGGAAATTTCCAAGCCGATGGCTTGCAGCGCGCGAATCGCGGATTCACGACCGGATCCAGGACCCTTCACGCGGATTTCAACTTCCTTCATGCCGTGCGCCATTGCCTGACGGGCGGCGTCCTGCGCGACCATCTGCGCGGCGTAAGCCGAGCTTTTGCGCGAGCCTTTGAAACCAACACGACCGGCGGCGGACCAACCAATCAGGTTGCCCTGCATGTCGGTAATGGTGACTTGCGTGTTGTTGAACGTAGCGAGAATATTCGCAATGCCAGTGGAGATGTTCTTCGCGTGCTTGGCCTTGACGACCTTCTTCGCGTTCGGATCTTCACCAAGCAAATCGGCGGCGGTCGGCACGGCAATCGCGACCGGTTCAGCGGGCGCAACTTCGGCGGCGGCCGCAGCTTTTTTCTTCGTGGGCTTGGCGGCTTCCGGCGCGGTGGCGTCGGCGGCAGCAATCGGCTTCACTTCTTTTTCCTTCTTCGGCGCGGCTGGTTTTTTCTTTTCTTCGGACATATCAAAATTTAGTTATTAGTGAATACCAGCTTTGGCCGTCGGATTGCGTTGGACACCGACCGTCTTGCGCGGACCTTTGCGCGTGCGGGCGTTCGTCTGCGTGCGCTGGCCGCGCACAGGCAAGCTGCGCATGTGGCGAATGCCACGATAGCACTTGATGCCTTGAAGGCGCTTGAGGTTCATGCCGAGTTCGCGGCGCAAATCGCCTTCGATGACATATTTGCCCTCTTGAATCGCGTGCACGATTTGCGAGAGCTGCGCCTCGGTCAAATCCTTCGCGCGGACGGACGGGTCAATGTTCGCGCGCTCGAGCACCGCTTTCGCGTTGACCGGGCCGATGCCGTAAATGTAGCGAAGCGCAATATCAATGCGCTTGCCCGGCGGAATTTCTACACCAATGATGCGTGCCATAAAATTTGATTAACCTTGCCGTTGCTTGTGCCGCGTGTTGGTGCAGATGACGCGAATGACGCCCTTGCGTTTCACGATCTTGCAATTTTCACACAGCTTTTTGACTGATGCGCGAACCTTCATAAAATTTATTTCTC
>CAILDU010000198.1 GCA_903833055.1 uncultured Verrucomicrobia subdivision 3 bacterium
GGGCATGATTTCCGCGCCGGTGCCGGTGAGGAAACATTCGTCCGCGTTAAACAAATCGTAGCGCGTCAAATTCGTCTCGGAAACTTTCACGCCGAGTTGTTCGGCGAGTTCCATCACCGTGCCGCGCGTGATGCCGTAAAGCGCGCCCGCATAATTCGGCGGCGTGTGCAACGTGCCGTTTTTGATGATGAACAGATTGTCCGCCGTGCATTCGGACACAAAACCTTCGGCGTTCAACATCACGGCTTCTTCCACGCCGGCGTTATTCGCTTCGATTTTTGCGAGAATGTTGTTCAGATAATTCAGCGACTTGATGGCGGGATTCACCGCGCTGTGCAAATTGCGAACGGTCGGCACGGTCACGATGTCCATGCCGCGCGCGTAAAGTTCCGCCGGATAAACCTGAATCTTGCCCGCGATGATGATGACGCTTGGCTTCTTGCAACTGCGCGGATTCAAACCGAGCGTGCCCACGCCGCGCGTCACGATGAGGCGGATATAGCAGTCGCGCAATTTGTTCGCGCGGATGGTTTCGACCGTGGCCTTCATCATCTGCGCGTGCGTCATCGGGATTTCCAAAAGAATCGCCTTGGCGGAATAATACAGGCGATCAATGTGTTCCTTGAGTTTGAACACGCGGCCGTTGTAGGCGCGGATGCCTTCAAAAACGCCATCGCCATAAAGCAAACCGTGGTCGAACACGGACACTTTGGCGTCGCGTTCGCTGCAATACTTGCCATCAATAAAGATTTTCATGCAAAGGGAACCAAGCTACGGGAAAAAATGAGTTGAAGCAAACGTGAATTTCCGCGTGACAAGTTGTCGGCGGCTGATATATTTCGCGGCCTTTCGTGACCCTATGGTCTAGCGGTTAGGACACCTCCCTTTCACGGAGGTAGCCCGGGTTCGATTCCCGGTAGGGTCGCCATTATCAACGAAAAATAATAAAATCAATGCTTCTGTCGGTTTTATCAAAGAAAAATCCGGTCTAGTGCTAAAACATCCCTCAATTTCACCTATGTTTAGAGGTGTTCATGATTGTTGGATTAATCTCAACGCGTGACGCCGACCGGACACACTGATATAAGCGGAAAACGAGGTGTGAATGCGATGCACATACATTCGCAACAATCGCTCCGACCAAAGTCACACGACGCGCCGACAACATCAATCGGCAGCATAAACTGGCCCGTCTAGGACTCGCAATTTCTTCGGCATTTAATCTCCACAATGCGTTTAGAAACAGCTTCACACCGAACTTTTTTGTTTCAATTTTATATGCCAGTGTTGGTCGGTTTAGCAATTTGTATGGCAGCGCTGTCGTAATTTCTTTTTTCAAACCTCAAGCTGACTAAAATGTCCGGTGTTAGGCGTGTTACCTGACAAGAAATCCGATTTTATGAAAGGCCAAAGCGCAAACATTTACAATCTCGCGAAACAGAAACCTGTGTCGCCCGTATGGTGGGGCGACGGGTGACGAAACCTAAACGTTCAAATTTGCATCCATGCTGCGCAGAGTCATGATCGGTTAAAAATGATGGGTGGCCTATCCACTAGATTAATGTTAAATCATGCACAAGCGGCAGAGTTGATTTTCTCACTACAACTCCTTAACTTTCTTCTCACATGTATTTGTGTGCGCCGCCGCGTTATTTTGATCCGAACGATTCGGAATTGGTGGATCGTCCCGATGTTGACGCGGCTCAATTGCGCGCCGAAATGGAGACGCTGGAAAAAGCCAACCGCTGTCTCGGCGCACACCATTTGATGATTGAAAGCGTGCGGCAGTTGCTCGGTTCGCGTCCGCCCGCCACCTTGCGCGTGCTGGATTTGGGAACCGGTCTGGCCGACATCCCGCGCGCGCTCGTGACTTGGGCGCGGAACAACAATCAGCCCATCACCGTCACGGCGGTGGATGGAAATCAAAAAATTCTCAATCTCGCGCACACCGCGTGTCGCGCCTGGCCGGAAATAGATTTGGAACTGCACGACCTGCGGAAACTGCCTTACGCGCCCAATAGTTTTGATTTGGTTTTGTGTTCGCTCGCGTTGCATCATTTTTCCGCAGCGGACAGCGCGGCCATTCTGCAGCGGATGCGCGAAGTGGCGCGCTGCGGTTACATCGTCAGCGATTTGCGGCGCAACTGGCTCGCCCTCACGCTGACGCGATTGGTCGCCTTGATTCCCTTCAACAGCCGCGCCTTCCGTCAGGACGCGGTGCATTCCTGCCGCGCGGCGTTCACGATTGAAGAGTTGCAAGCCATCGCGCAACAAGCGCAATTGGAAAATTTCAAAATCAGCAAACAACACTGGTTTTTCCGCATGACTTTGGAAGGTAAGAAATGACCAAAAATAAAATCAAAACTGTCGCCATCCTCGGTGCGGGTCCGGCGGCCAGCACGCTCGCCACTTTGCTCGCGCGTGACGGCGTGAAGGTCGCGCTGTTGCATCGCCCGCGCGCCGCCGCGCTGCTCGTCGGTGAATCGCTCGTGCCCGCCATCATCCTGATTTTGCGGCGGCTCGGCGTGGAGGACGAAGTTCGCAGCTACGGCAAATACAAGCCCGGCGCGATTTTCAACATGAACGAGTGGGGCGATTTTCCGTTCACGTTCGCCGATTTTTGCGGGAAGCTGCCGGATTACGCCTACAACGTCCCGCGCATCAAATTTGAAGCGACCTTGCTCGACTGTGCGAAACGCGCAGGCGCCCGCGTCATCGAGACCGAGGCAAAAGTGGAACGCGTCGCGGGCGAAGACAAAGTTCGCCTGAGCGCCGAAACGCTCGCGGCCTGCGGCGATTTTTTCACTGGCGGCGCGTCAGGCTCCGGCCAGCCGGATTTGATCGTGGACGCGACCGGCCGTGCGCGCGTGGTGCCCAAGCTGCTGGACATTCCGGCGCGCGAAGGCGGACGCAAGGACACCGCGCTCTTCGCGCATCTGGATACGGCGGAACTTTTCAAGAGCGGCTACGTCCATTCCTCGCGGCTCGACCACGGCTGGAGCTGGCGCATTCCTTTGCAAGATCGCGTTTCGCTCGGCATCGTCATTCCCTCCGAACACGCCGCGAAGGCGGGCGCGACGCCGGAAGAACGCTACGACAATCTGCTGAAACAAGATTCTTACCTGCGCACCGTGACCATTGGCTCAAAACGTTTGACGCCCGTGATGGAATACACCAATTACCAGCTCGTCTCCACGCGGCTCGTCGGCAACGGCTGGGCGCTCGTCGGCGATACGGCGGGTTTCATTGACCCGGTTTTTTCCAGCGGCCTGCTCATCGGCCTCACGAGCGCAACCGAACTGGCCGACGCCATCCGCGATGGCGGCGCGGCGGCATATCAAAAATACGAACGCGGCGTCATTCATCATCTCAAGACGTGGCACGAAATCGTGAATTACTTTTACGACGGGCGGATGTTCACGTCGTTCCGCGTCGGCGAGATGATGCGGAAAAACGTCCTGATCCGGATGAGTTTTCCGCACATCAACAAGCACATGGGCCGCATCTTCACCGGCGCGGCGGGCAAGGCTGCTTACAGCATGGCGATGATGCGTTTCTTGATGAAATACGGAATCAAAGACGAAGACCCGAAGGCGATGGCGATCCGTTAAGAATTGAACCGCTAATCCGCGCTGATGGTCGCTAATGGAATTAAGGAATTAGCGCTGATTAGCGGTTAGACCTTCCGGCATTTTAACAGCGTGTGGTAAAGGCCCACCTGGTCACGGTCTTCAATCACTTTGAGGTCGCTGGCGGTAAGGCAGCGCAGCAGGTCGGATGAGTGATACATCTGGCTGTTGCCATTGGCGATGCAGGTGAAGTAGAGCGAGGTCTGTTGCAGGCAGAACGCCGCGGCCGCGTTCGGCTGGCGATCCCAAAACAGTTCGAGAATGTAAAGCGTGCTGTCCGCGTTCATCGCCGACGCCGCGCGTTTCAGGATGGAAACGATTTCCTGTTCCGAAAAACAATCAAGGAACTGGCTCATCCAGATCGCATCGTGATTTTCCGGCAACGGTTTGGATTCATCGAGCAGGTTGGTCGCAATCAGATTCACGCGTGACTCCAAATTATTTTTGCGGATGTTTTCGCGCGCGAGTTCCAATTGCTGCGGCAGATCGGCAATCGTGATTTTCACGTCGGTGTCAAACTTAGCGCACGCGATGGCCCATTTGCCGGTGTTGCCGCCGACATCGAGCAGGCGCTTGGGCTTGTCGGCGAAAACCAATTTCAGCGCGGCGGGAAACGCGGCGTCGGAATAATAATGGTCGAACGCGAGCCAGCTATCGCGCGCGTGCGGCGGCAGCGAGGACAGGCCTTCGTAAAAAGTTTTCCAATCGCCCAGCGTTTTGAGACCGACGGGCTTGCCTTGTTCGATGGATTTGTCGAGGTCGAACATTCCGCGATAACAAATGTCATGCACCACATCCATGTTCACGCGCGTCATCTCGTCGCGAAACATGAAGTAGCCGAGCTTGGTGAGCGTGAAGCGTCCGTCGTTCAGGCAGAACAACCCGATGCCGAGGCCGGATTCCATCAGCACCTTGATGCCGTAGCGCGGCAATTTAATTTTGGCGGCGACTTCGTCCAGCGTCATTCCCGCCGCGCCGCCTTTCTGCACCAATTCCAAAATTCTGGAGTCGCGCAGAATCCGGCATGCCTGAAACATCACCGGTGCGAACGCGATGCGCTGCGCCTCGGCTTTCGCGTCGAAGGCGGACTGGTTGTCTTCCTTGAAAAAATTCATCACACGACGGTTTTGTTTTTCATCTTCACGATCTGCGCGAGCAGCGGCAGCGCGCGTTCCGGCTGCGCGACGTAAGGGTTCGCCTTGTCCCAGACGTAACCGGCGAGGACTGAACAGATCTGCCGCATGACATCTGGATTGGATTGCGCGGCAAAAAAAATGTCCTGCAACGTGCCGTCATACCACGCGGAAACGTAGGCGCGAAAGGTATTGATGCCCTGCATCACGTGGTCGGCGTAATCAGCCTGCCAGTCCACCGTATCGCCGTGCAACTGGCGCGCAATGGTTTGGGCCGCGCGATTCGCCGACGCGAGCGCAAGCGTGACGCCGGAACTGAAAATCGGATCGAGAAATTCCGTGGCGTTGCCGGCCAGCGCAAAATGCGGGCCGTAAAGTCGCTTGATCGCACAGGCGTAGCCGCTGATGCGTTGCGCCGGCATGGCGAACTGCATCTGGCCGAGCCGCGCGGCGACGTTCGGGTCGGCCAGCAGAATTTCGCGGAGCTGCGCGTCCGGTTCGCCGGGATGACGCGCGAAAAATTCCGGCGTGGCCACGACGCCCGTGCTGGTCTTGCCATTGGAAAATGGAATGATCCACACCCACGGGCCGGCCGGATGGATGCACGCCCAGATCTTTCCGCCTTCGCGTCCGGCCGGACGCTGATCGCCGGTGACGTGGGTGAATAATGCTTCACGCGTCGGAAAACTGGTCGGCCTTTCTAAATCCAGCAATCGCGGCAGCACGCGTCCGTAGCCGCTGCAATCCAGAACAAACCGTGCGGAAATTTTGCGCGCAATCTTGTCCGGCGGCTCGATGGTCACAACCGCGCTGTCTTTATTGAATGAAATCGCCGTCACTCCGGTGCCGTAAAGGATTTCCACGCCGCGCGCGGCAACGGCGTCGGCGAGCGTTTTGTCGAAATCTGCCCGCGGAACCTGGAAAGTATATTTCCAACCGGCGGTGAACTGGTCGGAGAAATCGAAGTTGCAGGTTTCGCTGCCGCGCAAAAAAACCGCGCCGCACTTGTGGATGAAGTTCTGCGCTTCGACGGCGTCGAGCAAATCGGCTTCCTTCAACAAATCCATGCAATGCGGCAGCAAGCTTTCGCCGATGACAAAGCGCGGGAAAATTTGTTTCTCCACAACGAGCAATTTGAAACCTTGTTTGTGCAGCAGGGCGGCGGCGGACGAACCCGCCGGACCGGCGCCGATGATTAAAACGTCAACGTCAGTTTGCATGGGATTCAGTTTGCGGGCGCAGGCACTGTTGCTGCGCGGCTTCGGATTGCAGCATCGCGGTCACGCGCGCGATGTCTTCGTTGAGCGGACGGTCGTTTTCCAGTTTTGGCGAGACGCTGCGCACGAGTTCGTAAAGTTTTTTGAAATCGCCGCCGAGAACTTTTTCGCGTCCGCGCAAGTCCGCCGCCTGCACGACGGTGATCGCTTCGATGGCAAGAATTTTCCAGAGTAGCGGCAGCATCGTGCGCGTCATTTTCGCGGCGATGCAGCCCATGCTGACAACATCTTGATTATTTGTGACCGGGCTCGACAATTTCTTGGTCGGAGCTTTTCTCGCCATTATCTTTTGTTGGTTTATCCTTGGGTAAGGCGGGTCTTGCTGCACTTGCAACGTCGAGTTTTGTTTTAAATTTCTTTAAAATCTCTTCCGAAGAAAGAC
>CAILDU010000199.1 GCA_903833055.1 uncultured Verrucomicrobia subdivision 3 bacterium
GCGCACGGCACGGTCACGGAAACCAACCTGATGATGGATCGCATGACCAACCGCCCCCGTGGCTTTGGTTTCGTGACCATGAGTTCAGCGGAAGAAGCGCAGAAAGCCATTGCCGCCTTGAACGGCGCGCAGTTGGATGGTCGCGCTCTCACCGTCAACGTCGCCCGCCCGCGTGAAGAACGCGCTCCCGGTGGCGGCGGTGGTGGTGGCCGTCGCGAATTCGGCGGTGGCGGAGGCGCTGGCCGTCGCGAACGTTATTAATCCTTTTTAGGATTTTTTCAGGGCGGGGTTCGGGTGAACCGAATCCCGCCTTTTTTTTATTTTTCCCGTCGCTTCGTCTGCATGAGAGCCCCGACCAAAGAAGAACACATTGAAGTGGAAGGCCGTGTCCAAACGGTTTTGCCCGGAACCATGTTCCGCGTCGAACTGGACAACAAGCACGTCGTCCTCGCCACCATCTGCGGCAAGATGCGCAAACGCTGGGTCCGACTCACCGTCGGCGACCGCGTGAAAATGGAGATGTCGCCCTACGATCTGAACAAGGCGCGCATCACCTGGCGGCTGAAATAAATTTTCAGCCAGCGCGCGGCACTTCGCTGCGGCGCAAATTCGAGCGTGCCAAACCGCTCCCCGATTTTACACTTTTTCCGTTATGTCATTTGAAGTCCTCGGCCTCGCGCCGAAAATTTTACAAGCCGTCCAAGAAGCCGGTTACACCGAACCGACGCCCATTCAGACCGCTGCCATTCCGCCGATTATCGCGGGCCACGATCTCATCGGTATCGCGCAAACCGGCACGGGCAAAACCGCTGCATTCACGCTGCCGATGCTCACGAAGCTCGCCGCCGCGCAAGCTGCCGCCGGTCCGAATCGCCGCACGCGCGTGCTCATTCTTGCGCCCACGCGCGAACTCGTCGTGCAGATTGAGGAAAACATACGCGCCTACGCCAAACATCTTCCGCTCACCATCGCCACCGTTTTCGGCGGCGTCGGTGAACAGCCGCAAATCCGCGCGCTGCGCTCGAACACCGACATCGTTGTCGCGTGTCCCGGACGTTTGCTCGATTTGCTCGGACGTCGCAACGGCGATTTCTCCGGCCTCGAATTTCTAGTGCTCGACGAAGCCGACCGCATGTTGGACATGGGTTTTCTCCCGTCCATCCGTCAGATTGTCCGCCAGCTCCCGAAGCAACGGCAGACGCTGATGTTTTCCGCCACGCTCTCGAAAGAGATCGAAGGACTCACGCACGAATTTCAACGCGCACCGAAAATTGTCCAAATCGGTCGCCGCGCAAATCCCGCCGAAACCGTCACGCAACTTGTTTACGAAGTGCCGAGACATCTCAAAACTTCGTTGCTCATCCATCTGTTGAAAGAACCCAACATGGACATGGTGCTGATTTTTTCGCGCATGAAACACGCCGCCGACCGGCTCGCGCGCCAGTTGGAACAGGCGGGCATCAAGACGGCGACGCTTCACTCCAATCGCTCGCAGAACCAGCGTTTGCGCGCGTTGCAAGATTTCAAAGCGGGCACGGTGCGTGTGCTCGTCGCGACGGACATCGCCGCGCGCGGCATTGATGTGGACGGAATTTCGCACGTCGTGAATTATGATTTCCCGATGCACGTCGAGGATTACATCCATCGTATCGGCCGCACCGGACGCGCGAACGCCATCGGCGACGCCATCAGTTTCGTGACGAACGAAGATCACGGCGAACTCCGTGCGCTCGAACGTTTCATCGGTCGCGGCCTCGTGCGGAAAAAAGCGGAAGGATTCAATTACACCGCCGCCGCGCCGCCCTACAATCCTGCCGACGAAGAACGCCGTCAGCCGCGTCATCAACAACAGCGCGGCCAGCGTCCGCCGCGCAACGACCAGCGCGAACAACGCGGCCCGCAAAATTTTCCCCGTCCGTCCGCCGCGCCGCGCCCGCCGCAAGGTGGCCGTCCGCAATTTAGTTCTCGCCCGCAATCCAGTGGTGGCCAACGTCCGCCGCCACCTCGCGGCGAGCCGAATGGCAATCGCGAAGGCGGCAATGAACGTCATTTCCCCAACACCGCGCCGCGCTCCGGCGGCTTCCGCCGCCGCTTCGGCGCGCGCTGATTTAATTGGTAGGGACAGGCGCGCTGCGCCGTCCCCGTCGCCGAGCGCAGCGTCAGGCGACGGAATCTTACGCTCAAATTATCACACCCCAAAGTGCCCGCTCGCGCGGGCAAACAACGTCGCAGCGCGACATTGTCCACCTGCGCTAATTCGCAATTCGACAGAAATTGAATTAGTCTTCCGCCATGAAAGAAAAATCCGTTTCCGCGCCGATTGATGCCGGTGTCCGCATCGGCCACGTTCACCTGAAAGTCGCCGACCTCGAACGCGCGCTGAAATTTTACTGCGGCGTCTTGGGTTTTGAATTGCAGCAGAAATTCGGCACGCAGGCCGCGTTCATTTCGGCGGGCGGTTATCATCATCACATCGGCTTGAACACTTGGGAAAGCGCGGGCGGTTCGCCGCCGCCGCCGCGCAGCACCGGACTTTATCACGTCGCCATTTTGTATCCGACGCGCGCGCTGCTTGCCGATGCCGTGCGCCGCGTGCTCGCCGCAAATGTGGAACTCGACGGCGCCGCCGACCACGGCGTGAGCGAAGCAATTTATCTGCGCGACCCGGACGGCAACGGCGTGGAACTTTACCGCGACCGTCCCGAATCCGAATGGCCGCGCACGCCGAATGGCGAACTCACGATGTTCACGCGCCAACTGGATTTGGCGGAGTTGTTAAAAAATTAAAAGACCGACACGATTGGAATTCCGTTGAAGCGCCAACGGCGCGGATGAAAATAGCCCGCAGTTTTAACTGCGGGTTTGTAATTCAAAAATAATTTAATCCCCGGCGGGGCGGCAGACAATTTGGAACGCACGTTCCGGTCGTCCCTCTGGGACTCGATTTCATTTTGTCCGTCAGTCCCGCAGCTAAAGCAGCGGGCTATTTTCAGCCGCCGTTGCGCGGCTGGGGTTGGCGGCGGTTTTCTGGCGTGAAGTGGAATCGGTCAAGAAGCTTTGTGGCCCATCCTCATATTAGGCCACATTGTCATACTACTCTTACTCTGAGGAATAATATCCATTCCAATTCCATACTCCAAAAACAACACCGCCATTGGGGTTTGGAATAAATCCATAAGTTCCACCAACCATGCTACGCTTAGTTACACTAGCATTAACAACATGCCCATCGTGCAGTTTGAGGCACACCTTTTCGTGCGTGACCGGCAAAATGAGTGGAATGGGAATAATTGCAAACGGGACCACGCCCTCCCAGATTAAATCTGATTTATACGTCCAAATCTCATCTGAGTTTGCCGAGTTGCGGCTGATCCGGTCTGGGTGGCCCCAATATTTCTGCAGCCACTCTGATGTATAAACAATCTTATCTGATGCGTCATACAGCGCCCGCTGGTGGATATACGCAGTAAATGACTCAGAGTATAGTTCCTTAGTCCATGAATTCAAAATCACAGGGTCGTTTATCGCGTTTGTCTTTGATTTTGTAATCACGCCGCCCACACATCCCTGAAGAAAGGGGCAAAGCAATGTGAGAATAATGAATGCTTTCATCGCGATTATGGCTTAACAGTTATAGACGGTGCATTTTGTAGCCTATCCTTTTTCCATTGGTTGATTGTCTTTTGCATTTAAGTTTTGTCCAGCACGCTTTTGACTTCCGTTTTCACGCGTAAACAGTTCACTCAAACTCAAAACCCTGTTGGCGCAGCCGCTGCAATTTGTAGAGCAGCGCGCGGCGGCTGATGCCCAATGCTTTCGCGGTTTCCGTGCGGTTGGACTTGTGCTGCTTCAACGCGGCCAGAATCGCGTGCCGCTCAATTTCATCCATCGTCTGCGAATCCACCGGCGGCAACGGCGCGGCGGATTTCGCAGCCTCGCGCAATTTGGCCGGCAAATGTTCGGGCAAAATCAATTCGCTTTGCGAGAGCAGCACGGCGCGTTCGATGGCGTTGCGAAGTTCGCGCACATTGCCCGGCCACGCATAATTTTGCAGACAGTTCACCGTCGCTTCCGCGAGCCGCGCGCGGTTGCGGGCGAACTCGGCGGTGAACAAATTCGCCAGCGGCAAAATGTCCTCGCGCCGTTCGCGCAACGGCGGCAGATTTAATTCCACCACGTTCAGGCGATAAAATAAATCTTCGCGGAAACGTCCGGCTTTCACTTCGGCTTCGAGATC
Organism: uncultured Verrucomicrobia subdivision 3 bacterium; assembly: GCA_903833055.1. Classification (GTDB taxonomy): domain Bacteria; phylum Verrucomicrobiota; class Verrucomicrobiia; order Limisphaerales; family UBA11358; genus UBA11358. The sequence goes on from CAILDU010000199.1 coordinate 4,238, forward strand.
GCGGTTGCTCGCGGCGAGAATGCGCGCGTTGGTGCGGATTTCGCGGTTGGAACCGATGCGCTGAAATTTTCCGTCTTGCGTCACGCGCAGCAATTTCGCCTGCAAGCCCGGCGACATCTCGGTGATTTCATCGAGAAAAATCGTGCCGCCATCCGCTTCTTCAAAACGTCCAATCCGCATCGCGCTTGCGCCGGTGAACGCGCCTTTTTCGTGGCCGAACAATTCGCTTTCCAAAAGATTTTCGGGAATCGCGGCGCAATTTATTTTGATGAGTTTGCCGTTCGCGCGCGCGCTCCAAGCGTGAATCGTGTCGGCGACGACTTCCTTGCCCGTGCCGCTTTCGCCGGTGATGAGCACGCGCGTTTCCGACGGCGCGATGAGCGCGATGTCTTGAAATAACGCGGTGGTTAAAGGGCTTTGCGCGATGACGTTCGCGGGCAACTTTTTCTCCGCACCAAGTTTTAGCGGTTCAGTTTTGACAATGCCGGTGGCCAGTCGCACGGTCGCGAGCAGTTCATCGAGGTCAATTGGCTTGGCGAGATAATTCAGCGCGCCATCGCGCATCGCTTCGACCGCGTCGCGGATGTCGGCGTAGGCGGTGACGAGCAAAACGGGCAGCGAGGGGAAATTTTTCCGCGCGCGTTGCAACGTTTCCAAGCCGGTGAGTCCCGGCATCCGCACGTCGGAAATCATCATGGAAAATTTTCCGGCCGGCAGCAGTTCGAGCGCGCGTTCGCCGGATTCGGCGAGGACGGTTTCAAAGCCCTGGCCGCGCAGGAACGAGTCCAGCAGGCTGCGCTGGCCGGGATCGTCGTCCACGATGAGAATGCGCGGCGTTTCGTTTGGCACGCGGGAAAGCTAGTTCATCGCGCGGACGGCCAAAAGAATTTTTTCCGGCGAGTTATTTGCGCTGGCAGTTTTGAAAACTGTTCCGTATCGTCGCGCTGACTGGGCGCAACCAATAAATCAAAACACAAAAATATGAATTCATTTTCCACAATCTTCACGCAGCGGAAATTTTCCAGTTGGACGGCGCTGCTGTTTATTTTTTCCGCCATATTTATTTCTGGCTGTAGTTCGATGAACCGACCGGAGTCCGCCAGTTTTGCGGGCGTGATTATTTCCAATCAGAGCGTGGAGAAAATCAAGGCGGCGACCATCACGGTGTTCACGCAAAATGGTTATCAGTTGATGTCGCTGCCCACCGACGAACTGGCGTTTCAGCGCGAGGCGACGCGGCGCGAGCAGATTGACTACGCCGGTTTTGTGGGCGCGCATCAGGGCGAAGAAGTGTTCATGCGCGTGCGGATGAGCATTGAGCCAAGCGGTTCCGGCGCGTATTTGCTGGGCTGCAAGGCTTATGCCGTTTGCAATCCGGGGCAGGCGGTTTTTGAAACGTCCACCGCGCTGTTCGGTTTTCAAAGCGGGCCTTACCAAAAACTTTTGAACAATGTCAAAGGCACGGCGGAACAGCCGGTCGTGACGCCTTAAGAATTACGTCGTCAAAAATGGGAAGGCGAAGAAGTCTTGTTCAGATTAAATCTGCCGTTAGCCAAGCAGCTTGTTGTAATCCTCGTGGGTTCCAATCCAAATCCATTCCACCGTATCGCCGACCAAATGTCCGAGGGCGCGATAATGATCACCCACGCGAATTGAAAAACGATTTTCGCCGCCTTTTAATTTCTTGAAGTGCAACGAAGGATGCTGGTGATTTCGCTGCCACACTTGATAGCTTTTTTGCGCGAGGGTTTGCGCGTGAACCGGCAAATCTCCGTAAGCCCGCCAGAACCGGCGCGTCGCCCTTGATTTCATTTCTGCGACGGCCAGTCCTTCAATTTTCCCGACGCGCGTTCGGCGTCAGCTTCTTCAAATAAAAAATCCAATTTGCCGGCACTGGCATCCGTATTCATTTGCGCGTCCCAATCCATCGCCTCTTTCCGCGCCATCCAAGCGGCCACCTGTGCCCGCTCGGTCGGCTGCAACCGTTCGATGGCGTGTTCGATTTCTAAAACCGTGCTCATGCGTGCAGAAAATTATTCCGCCTTCTTCACGTCTTTGATTTTTGCGAGCAACTCATCGCGTTCCGTCGTGTCGGTCGTGCCGCAATGGCTGGCGACGTGGGCTTCGTGATGAACTTCATTCGCAAACGCACCGCGCGCACCGGCGGCGGGCGAGTTGATGATGGCTTTGGCTTCGGCCAAATGACCTTTGCCAATCGTCACGCCGTTGAACGCGCGTTTCGCCAATTCCGGCGAGGACGGATACGGTTTCGGTTTTGCGCCGAAGTTGTATTTGATGTTTTTCCAGTTGTCGCCAGTTTGGTAATTCGTGCCGAGCGCGCCACTCGGATCGTAGCCGCAATGCACCATGCAATGTTCGCAGCGCGGGTCGCGCGCGACGCCATTCACGACGCCGTATTTTTCCCACGCAACTTTGGACAACATTTCCTGATAGCCGGAGTAATGACCATCGGTCATCAAGTAACACGGGGCTTTCCAGCCCTTGACGTTGTAGGTCGGAATCGCCCACGCGGTGCAGGTCAACTCGCGTTTGCCCGCGAGAAATTCCTGATAAACCGGCGTGCCGAAAATCGTGAACGCTTTGCCCCAATCTTGAATCTTCGCAAATTTCTGGCGCGTCATGTCGCGCGTGAGGAAGAATTGTTTCGGGTCTTTGCCGAGGCGCGAAACCATGTCTTTCTTGGCCGCGTCGTAATCGTAGCCGGGCGAAATCGTGTGGCCGTCCACTTCGAGCGACGAGAGATACTTGAACATGTCTTCGATTTCCGCGACATCGGTTTCACGATAAACGGTCGTGTTCGTCGCGACTTGATAGCCGCAAATTTTCGCCATCTTGATAGCTTCGACGCATTCTTTAAAGACTCCTTCGCGTTCGACGATGAGATCGTGCGTAAATTCCAAACCGTCCACGTGGACGTTCCAATACATCCATTTCGTTGGGGCAATGACGACTTTCTTTTTCGCCGCGTCATCGGATTTGCGAATCGTTTCCGCTTCCTTATCCGTGATTAATTTTCCGTCGAGCAGCTTTTTCAGCGTCGGTTCCAGTTCCGGCGAATAAACGGACGCGAGATAATCGCGCATTTTTTTCCGCATGAACATTCCGTTCGTGCAGATGTAAAGCACACGGCCTTGTTCGAGCAAACCGGCGATGAGTTCTTCGATCTTCGGATAAATCAGTGGTTCGCCGCCGCAAATGGAAACCATCGGCGCGTCACATTCCACGGCAGCCTGGAGACATTGTTCCAGCGGAACCATGTCTTTGAGCGACGTGGAATACTCGCGGATGCGCCCGCAGCCGGTGCAGGTCAAGTTGCAGGTGTGCAACGGTTCGAGCTGCAAGACCATCGCGAATTTCGGCGTCTTGCGGATTTTATGTTTGATGATGTGGCTGGCGATTTTTTTCGTCAGCGCGAATGGGAAACGCATAATTTATTTTACGGAAGCAACTTCAGTTGAGACTTTAGGAAACACGGCGGGCGCATTGGTATTGGCCGGATTCGCCTTCAAAAACGATCCCGCCCCCGGCAAAAAAAAGTCCAGTGGCGAGACGCTCTGACTGGTGTTGATACCGCTGCAACCGGCACCGGCCAGCGGCAACGCCACCAGTAGTGCCAACCGCAGCAATTTCCAGTTTAATCTCACTTGCCCAGTATAAAATACTCCGTCACGATGGCAACTTCTAATTGACTGCATCATGTCATTGAAATCGCGCATTCTAGGAATCCTTTCCGTCGCCTTGTTGTTGGCGGCATTGAATGCTGGCGGGCAGACGGCAAATCCAATTTTTCTCGCGCGGGCGCAAAAGGCTTTTGAACTGGCGCAAAAAAATCAATTGTCCGCCACAAATTTCACCGTCGCCGCGAGCGAACTGGCGCGGGCGAGTTTCGCGCTGGCAGATTTGGCGACCAACGAAACGCAGCGCGCGGAAGTTGCCCGGTGCGGCATTGCCGTCTGCCGCCAATGGCTCGCGCGCGACACGAATTCCGCGCCCGCCCATTATTATCTCGCCATGAATCTCGGCAAACTCGCGCAGGCCGAAGCCCCGTCCCTCGCGGCCTACCGCTTGGTTCATGAAATGGAAAATGATTTTCTGGCGGCGGCGAAATTGGACGTGCGTTTCGATCACGCCGGTCCCGCGCGCACGCTGGGCGAACTTTATTTTCAAGCGCCCGGCTGGCCGTTCAGCGTCGGCAGCAAAAGCAAGGCGCGCGAATGGCTCGAACGCGCCGTCGCCCTCGCGCCGGAGTATCCCGGCAACCAGCTTAATCTCGCCGAGGCGCAATTGAAATGGCGGCAGCCAACGGAATTTGAAACCACGATGAAAAATCTCGACGCTCGCTGGTCGTCCGCGCAAACCAATTTTACCGGCGTCGCGCGCGAAGCGGATTGGGCAGAATGGAATGCCCGCCGTGCCGCGCTCAAGGCGGAGTTTCAGAAAATTTACGGCGGCAAATCTTGAGGGAAGTTTTCAGTGGCGCGGTGGTCGCAGCATCACTAGACTGCGGATTCAGGTCAAATAAAACATGGCACGAAAAATCATTGCGGCTTTGGCGGATTCGACGCTGTTCCTTCGCGAATGGATCGTAAATCCACAGCGCACCGGCTCCGTTGCGCCCAGTTCGCCGCAACTTGGCGCGGCGATGGCGCGCTGGCTGCCGCGCAATCCTGAAAGTTTTGTCCTCGAACTTGGTCCCGGAACCGGCGCAGTCACGGCGGCTTTGCTTAAATCCGGCTTGCGCGAAGACCGCCTGATTGCCATCGAACACAATCCCACGTTGGCGAAACTGCTTCGCAAACGCTTTCCCCACGCGCGAATTATCACTGGCGATGCATGGGAAATGGACACGCTGCTCGCCGAACTTTCAGTGCCGGTCGAAGCCGTCGGCGCGGTCATTTCCAGTTTGCCGCTGCTGAATTTTCCCAAGGCGCAGGCGGATGCGCTTGCGGAAAAAATCCGCGCCGTGCTTGAGCCGCGCGGCCGGCTGGTGCAATACAGCTACCACATCGTCAAAGACCGCAGCCGCGGCACGGACGACTTCCGCCTGCTCGCCTCCCAAATTGTCTGGTGGAACCTCCCGCCGGCGCGCGTCCACGTTTTCCAGAAATAATTTTTCTGCCGGCGCACTGCTTCCGCAGAATGGCCGTGCGGCCGCACTTTAGAATTGTTCTAAATCTTGACTTGCCGTTTTCCTGCGGTAAATTTTTCCACGATGAAGGCGCGCAGCCCACACATAGATGAACAGCACCTGACCGAACAGTTGGGCGCGACCGGCCTGCGTCTGACGCCGCAACGCCAGCAGGTTTATGACGTGTTGCGCCACAAGCGCGATCATCCGACCGCCGAAGAAGTTTTCATCCGCGCCAAAAAAACGATGCCGGACATTTCCCACGCGACGGTCTATAACTGCCTCGACGCGCTGGTGAAAAGCGGCCTCGCGCGGCAGGTTACTTTGGATCGCGGAGCCACGCGCTATTGTCCGAATATGCACGAACATGGCCATTTTCATTGCGATTCGTGCCAGACCGTTTTCGACGTGGATTTGCCCGCGCAAGCGATGAAGCTGCCGAAAGGTTTCAAGGCCGACCATTTTGACATCGCCATCCACGGCGTCTGCGCGGACTGCGCGAAGAAGAAATAATTTTTACGAACGATGAGCACTGCCACTGAAACAATCGAAGATTTGGTCAAGACGGAATACAAATATGGTTTCGTCACCGATGTCGAAACCGAATCCACGCCTCCCGGCTTGAGCGAGGACACCATCCGGCACATCTCGGCCAAAAAAAATGAGCCGGCGTGGCTGACCGAATGGCGCATCAAGGCTTATCAATACTGGCTGAAAATGCCGGAACCATCGTGGCAATTCGTGAAGTATCCGAAAATTGATTTTCAGGACATCAGCTATTTTTCGCAGCCGAAACCGAAAGCCAACGCGCCAAAAAGTTTGGACGAAGTGGATCCAAAATTGTTGGAGATGTATGAAAAACTTGGCATTCCATTGCGTGAACGCGGTCGTCTTGCGGGCGTGGCCGTGGACGCGATTTTTGATTCCGTTTCCGTCGGCACGACGTATCGCGAGGATCTGGCGAAGAAGGGAATTATTTTTTGCTCGTTCAGCGAAGCCGTTCATGAGCATCCCGAACTCGTCAAAAAATATCTCGGCTCGGTCGTGCCTTATACGGATAACTATTACGCCGCGCTGAATTCCGCCGTGTTCACCGACGGTTCGTTTTGCTACATCCCCAAAGGCGTGAAATGTCCGATGGAGCTTTCGACCTACTTCCGCATCAATGCCGCCAAGTCCGGCCAGTTCGAGCGCACGCTCATCATCGCCGATGACGGCGCGAGCGTGAGCTATCTCGAAGGTTGCACCGCGCCGATGCGGGATGAAAATCAGTTGCACGCCGCCGTGGTGGAACTCGTCACGCACAACGACGCACAGATCAAATACAGCACGGTGCAAAACTGGTATCCCGGCGACGAGAACGGCGTGGGCGGCATCTACAATTTCGTGACCAAGCGCGGACTCTGCAAAGGCAAAAATTCGCGCATCACCTGGACGCAAGTGGAAACCGGTTCGGCGATTACCTGGAAATATCCGAGCTGCATTCTGCTCGGCGACGGCTCGAAGGGTGAATTTTATTCCGTCGCCGTCGTCAATAATATGCAGCAGGCCGACACCGGCACGAAGATGATCCACATCGGCAAGAACACGAAAAGCACCATTATTTCCAAGGGGATTTCGGCGGGTCGTGGACAAAATAGTTATCGCGGTCTCGTCGAAATTCGCAAGAGCGCGGAGAACGCGCGCAACTTTTCACAATGCGATTCCATGCTCATCGGCGCAAAATGCGGCGCGCACACGTTTCCCTACATCGAAGTGAAGAACACGACGGCGAGTGTCGAACACGAAGCCTCGACCTCGAAGATTGGTGAAGACCAAATTTTTTATTGCAACTCGCGTGGCCTCGCCACGCAGGACGCGGTGAATATGATCGTGAACGGCTTCTGCAAAGAAGTGTTCAAGGAACTGCCGATGGAATTCGCCGTCGAAGCGCAAAAACTTCTGGGCGTGAGTCTTGAGGGCAGCGTCGGCTAGACACTAATTTCACGAATTAACACGAATTCAATTAGTGAAAATTCGTGCAATTCGTGTCTAAATAATTTTAGAAAAATGAGCAAGCAACCTATTCTTGAAATCAAAAATCTTCACGCGGGCGTGGAGAACAAACAAATCCTCAAGGGCTTTAGCCTGACGATCAACGCGGGAGAAGTCCACGCGTTGATGGGCTTGAACGGCAGCGGCAAAAGCACGCTCGCCGCGATTCTTGCCGGGCGTGATGGCTACGAAGTCACCGCCGGCACGGTGAATTATCTCGGCAAAGATTTGCTGGAACTTGATCCCGAAGAGCGCGCCCGCGAAGGCGTGTTTCTCGCGTTTCAGTATCCGGTGGAAATTCCCGGCGTGAACAGCACTTACTTCCTGAAAGCCGCGCTGAACGAAATCCGCAAGCACCACGGCTTGCAGGAA
>CAILDU010000200.1 GCA_903833055.1 uncultured Verrucomicrobia subdivision 3 bacterium
ATCTGTGTTCATCTGTGTTCATCTGTGTTCATCTGTGTCCATCCGTGGTTAAAAAAGTTTTGTTTTCAGCGGCGCGAAAACCAACGTAATGTCTGTGCGCCCGATGTCTTCCACTCCGTCACCGAAATCAGTTCTGTCCGCGCGCCACGCGGCGATTCAGCACGCCATCACGCCGTTGCCGGGCAGCACACCGCGCGATCATTTCAAGCCGCTCAATATTCGCGGCGATTGCGACGGACTCACGCTGCTCGCGGCGTTGGTGCGCATGGTCGGAAATGTTTCCGCCGCCGAGTGGTCGGCAGAATTCGCGCGTGGTCGCATCGTGAATTTGGAACAACAGCCGATGTCGCCCGCGCAAATCGTTCGCGCCGGCCAGCGCTTCCAGCATTTGTTCCCGAACGTGATCGAGCCGGACGTGAATGGCGCGGTGGAAATTTTGCACGAAGACGAGGCGCTGATTGTCGTGAACAAACCCGCGCCGTTGCCGATGCACGCGGGCGGACGGTTTTATCGCAACACGCTCCAGCACATTCTGAACGCCGCGTATCATCCGCAGACGCCGTTGCCCGCGCACCGGCTGGACGCCAACACCACCGGGCTCGTGCTCGTCGCACGCACGCGGGAATTTGCCGCCAAGTTGCAGGCGCAATTCGCGCATGGCCGCGTGGAAAAAACTTATCTGGCGCGCGTGAATGGCGAATTGCCTGCAAATGAATTTTATTGCGACGCGCCCATCAGCGCCGAAGCGGGCGAGCAATGTTCACGCACCGTGGATTTGGAAAATGGATTGGAAGCGCGCACGGAATTTCGTCTGCTTCGACAACTCGTTGACGGAACAAATCTGCTCGAAGCGCGCCCGCTGACCGGACGCACGAACCAGATTCGCGTGCATCTCTGGCATCTGGGATTTCCCGTGTGCGGCGACACAATTTATTTGCCCGACCAAAAACTTGGTCGCACGCAAACGCTCGCTGTCGGTGAACCGCCGCTGTGCTTGCACGCAGCACGCGCGAAGTTTTTGCATCCGTTAAGCGATGAAATGGTTGAGTTCACTGCACCTTCGCCTGCGTGGTCAAAGCTCGGCGACTAAAATAATTTTGCTTCCTTGGGTTTCAGCGGTGCGAACGTCAGCCGATGAATCGGGCACGCGCCGTGTTTCGCGATCGCCGCCAGATGTTTCGCCGTGCCGTAGCCTTTGTGTTCCGCGAAGGCATACTCGGGCCATTGCGCGTGCGCTTCCAGCATCAGCCGGTCGCGCGTGACTTTGGCGAGGACGCTCGCAGCGGCGATGGAATAACTTCGCGCATCGCCCTTCACGATGGCCGTCTGCGGCACGCGCAAGGTTTTCACCGGCCGCCCATCCACGAGCGCGTGCGGCGGCAACGGATTTAATTTCGCCAGCGCGTCGTTCATCGCGCGATGCGTGGCCTGCAAAATATTGATTTCGTCAATCACGCCGGCGTCCGCGAGCGCGATGCCGAATTCGATTTCGGCGCAACGGGTGAGAAATTTAAAATACTTTTCGCGCTGCGTTTCGGTGAGCTGCTTGGAATCGTTCAGACCGGCGAGTTCGGCGGGCAAGCCGGCGTCCGCCCAGCGCGCCGGCAGAACCGCCACCGCCGCGACGACCGGCCCGGCGAGCGGCCCGCGCCCGGCCTCGTCCACGCCCGCGACGCGCGCGACGTTTTGCGACCACAGCACGCGCTCGAATTCAAAACGGTCAAGGAGTTTGGCGGACATGAAAAAAAATTGAAGCTGCTCGTCTTTGAAAAAATAAACCCCCCACGACTAAAAGTGTAAATTCAAAACTCGTCGGCTCGGGAACAGCTTGGAATTGAAAATTGGGGCCGAGCACGACGTAACTTGAATTATCTGGTGGCGTTGTCGTCGGCGACCATTGCCCGCTTGAAGAAAAATTATAACTGGCAAACTGACTAATAAATGGAGAAAGACTAAACGACTTCGGCCCAAAAACCGAACCGCCTGAATTCAGGGCATATAAAAAAGTATTTACAGATGCAGCGAAATTCGGCTGTTGAGTGGATATGAAATACGTCTGCCCTGCGGACAAAAGCAGGGATGACACAGCCTGAAAGTTGGTGGGCGCGCCGCTCGCAAAAACGAATTGTCCATTCTGATAAGGGCCGGAATAATTATAGGAAGCAATATTCTGGTTTGTTCCCAACCAGAAATCTACTTGCGGAGCAGTGGAAGAAATCCCAGTTACTAACAAATCAGACGTTGGAACAAATGACCAGCCAACTCCCTGTGAGACGTAGCCGACAACCGTGCCACCAGAATCAATACTCAAAGCATTCAGAGTTCCTTGTGCAACCAAAGGCCGAGGAAACAGAAATGCCAAAAAAATGAAAAACTGAACTAGCAGCCAAAAATTAAATCCCTTTGCAGTTGTTTTCATTCTGCCGCAAGCCTACCGCCTTTCCAAAACCTTGTCGCCACGATTTTTTGGCGTCGCGCCGTTCGCCAGTCCCGTCGGGACTGAACATAGGTAGCCGCAGGTGCAACCTGCGGTGGTGACAAACAAAATTGTTCGACCCTGTCAGGGTCGAACCCGAACCATCTTCGTTCCGCAGGTTGCACCTGCGGCTATCCACGTTTGGCCGCGCTGCGGCCAGCCAATCCGCAGCGCCACGATTTGTTGCCGGTGTCGCGCAAAGCTCCAGAGGGCTGGAGCAGTCCAAGACGCTTCGCGCCATCGAAAAATTATCGTGCCGCGCGCAGCGTCTTGGACTGCGGTAGTCCTCTACCGCTTTTCCCCGAACGCACGACCAACTGCGCCACCTCAATTAAAATCACCCTGTTAATTTTTGTTCTATCCCGCCTTCACTGTGCTTCGGTGCGGCTGGCTTTTTCCTTTTGCCGAATCCGTGTTCCATCCGTGTTTCATCTGTGGCTAAAAACTTTCCGCTTTTGCCCGCGCCCGGCAAAACCTAGACTGACCGCATGAATTCGCCCGGATTTCCCGTCGCCCGCCCGCGCCGGCTGCGCACCTCGCCCGCGCTGCGCCGCCTCGTCGCCGAAAACTCGCTGAACGTTTCGCAGCTCGTCCTGCCGCTCTTCGCGCGCAGCGGCAAGAAACTGCGTCGTCCCGTCGCGGCCATGCCGGGCGTGTTTCAATTGTCGCCGGATGAAATTTTGCGCGAGGCCACGGCGGCGCACGCGCTCGGCGTTCCCGCCATTTTGCTGTTCGGCATTCCCGATAAAAAAGATGCGAAGGCGAGCGGCGCTTACGCGAAAAATGGCATTGTCCAGCAAGTCGTGCGGCTGTTGAAAAAGGAATTGCCGTCGCTGCTGGTCATCACGGACGTGTGCCTGTGCGAATACATGAGCCACGGTCATTGCGGCATCGTGCATGGCGGCAAAATCCTGAACGACCCGACTTTGAAATTGCTCGCGCAGACGGCGGCGAGTCACGCGGAGGCGGGCGCGGACATCGTGGCGCCGAGCGATATGATGGACGGTCGCGTGCGCGCCATTCGTGCGGAGCTGGACAACGAAGGCTTTTTTGACACGCCGATCATGAGTTACGCGGCAAAGTTTGCGTCGGCGTTTTACGGCCCCTTCCGCGAGGTGGCGGAAAGTGCGCCGAGCTTTGGCGACCGCCGCAGCTATCAGATGGACGCGGCGAACGGCAACGAGGCGTTGCGCGAAGTGGCGTTGGACATTCAGGAAGGCGCGGACATGGTGATGGTCAAGCCGGCGCTGGCGTATCTCGATATAATTTATCGCGTGAAAAAAGAATTCGGTCTGCCGACCGCCGCTTATTCCGTGAGCGGCGAGCACGCGATGATCAAGGCCGCCGCCGCGAACGGTTGGATTGATGAGCGCGCGGTCACGCTCGAAAGCCTGCTGGCGATGCGTCGCGCGGGTGCGGACATTTTGATTACTTACGCCGCGATGGACGTGGCGAAGTGGCTTCGTTGAAAAAAAAGTTCAGGGTTCACAGTTCAGGGTTTAGGGTTGTAGCTCAAACTCTGAACTCTGAACCACCAATCCTGAACTGTGAACCAATTGACGTAGTTTGCGTTTGCGTTGCGCGTTCCCGCAAGTTAGCCTGCGCGTTCACTTTTTTTCACTATGATTGGAACAATTCGCAAACATTCTAGCTGGCTCTGGTGGTTGATCGCCGGTCTCACCATCGTTTCCTTTGTCGTTTTCATGGGCTCCGGCCCGGCGCGCAACGGCGGCGGCCAGCGCAGCAGCAGCGATTTCGGCCGCATTTACGGCCATCAAATCACGCCGCAGGATTTCGCGAAGGCGAAGGCGGAATTTTATCTCTACTACTGGCTGCACTACCAACAGTGGCCGGACAAAACTCCCAGCTTCAGCAACGATGACGCGCAACGCGAAGTTTACATCCGCCTGCTGCTCGGCCAGAAAGCCAAACAGTTGGACATTCAAGTAAGCGAAGCGGCGTTGGTCACGGCGGCGAATGATTTTCTCCGTTCCCTCGGTCGCAACGGCCAGCCGGTCGCGATGGATAAATTTGTGGAACAGATTTTGGCACCGGAAGGTTTGGGCGTGGCGGATCTGGAAAATTTTCTCCGCGATGAATTGGTCGTGCAACAGATGATTCAAGTGCTCGGTTTGTCCGGCGCGCTCGTGACGCCGCAGGAAGCTGGCGCGCTTTACGACCGCGAACATCAGGAAGTTTCCGCGCAGGCCGTGTTTTTCGCCGCGTCGAATTATCTCGCGCAAGTCGCGCTCACGTCGGAAGCCATCGGCCAATTTTACACGAACAATCTCGCCGCCTACCGCGTGCCGGATCGCGTGCAGGTGAACTACGTTTACTTCAACGTCACGAATTATCTTGCGGCGGCCAAAGTGGAACTGGAACAAACCAACACCTTCGAGCAATACGTGGATGCGGCTTATCGCCAATACGGCGCGACGGAATTTGCTGATGCGAAAACGCCGGAAGAAGCGAAGGCGAAAATCCGCGACGTGCTTTACCGCAACCGCGCGCTGCAAGATGCGCGCGTCGCAGCCAATGATTTCGCCACCGCCGTGTTCGCCGTCGAACCCGCGAAGCCGGAAAATCTCGTCAACTACGCGAAGCAAAAAGGTTTGGCCGCGCAAACCACCGCGCCGTTCACCGCGAATCTTGGACCGGAAGAATTCACCGCGTCGGCGGCGTTCACCAAGACCGCGTTTCAGTTGAGCGCGGACGAACCGTTCGCCGGACCGATTGTCAACGCCGATGGCATTTACGTCATCGCGCTCGCGAATCAGTTGCCGAGCTACATTCCGACGCTCGCCCAGATTCGCACCCGCGTGCTGCTGGATTACCAGAGCCGCGACGCCGTGGATCTCGCCCAGCGCGCTGGCATGAGTTTTTATTCCTCGGTCTCCGTGCAAATGGCCACCGGCAATTCCTTTGGCAAAGCTGCTTCCGTCAGCGGCGGGTCGCTGCAGTTGTTGCCGGAATTTTCTTTGAGCACCACCGACCTGCCCGGCCTCGGCAATCGCGCCACCATCGGCCAGCTCAAGCAAGCCGCGTTCACCACCGCGCCCGGCCACGTCAGCAATTTCCAACCGACCAGCGAAGGCGGTTTCGTTCTCTACGTCGAAAAACTATTGCCGGTTGATACCACGACCAAGAACGCGGATATGCCGCAGTTCCTCGGCCAGGTTCGCCGCGCGCGCCAGAACGAAGCATTCAATCTCTGGTTGCAAGCCGAGGCCAATCGCGAATTGCGCGACACGCCGTTTTTCCAAAAACAACAGGCAGCGGCGAGCGCGGCGAAATAGCCGTGAGCGCCACCATTAAACTCTCGTCGCCCGCCACCAAAGAATTTTGGGAAATCCCTGTTCTTTTCGAGGACGAACATCTGCTCGCGCTCGACAAACCCGCCGGTTTGCTCACCACGCCCGACCGGCACGACGAGAATCGTCCGAGCCTGATGAAGCTCTTGCTCGACGGCCTTGCCGCCGGCAAACCGTGGGCGCGCGAACGCAATCTTACTTTTTTAAGCAACGCCCACCGCCTCGATTTCGAGACAAGTGGCGTGATTCTATTGGCGAAAAACAAACCCGCCTTCATCACGCTGGCAGATTTTTTCGGCGCGGAAAAGCCGTTGCGAAAATACGTCGCGCTCGCGTGGGGCAATCCGCCGGAGAAAAATTTTGAAGTGGACGCCAAGCTCGCGCCGCATCCGGTCAAGCCCGGCCAGATGTGCGTGAACCCGCTCGAAGGCAAAAAATCGCGCACCGAATTTGAAGTGCTCGAACAATTTTCCGACTGGACGTTGCTGCGCGCCGCGCCGTTCACCGACCGCACGCACCAGATTCGTGTTCACTTGAAACACGCGGGCTTCCCCGTCGTTGCGGATGAACTTTACGGCGGCAAAAAACTCTGGCTCTCGCGCCTCAAAAAAGATTTTTACCTCAAGCCCGGCAAGGAAGAACGCGCGCTGCTTTCCCGCGCCGCGCTGCACGCCGAGGAATTAATTCTGCCGCATCCCGTCACGAACGAGCCAATCACCATCACGAGCGAATGGCCGAAAGATTTGCGCGTCGCCTTGAAATACTTGCGCCAATACGCCACCGGCCCCAGCCGTCGCGGCACTCAAGACGAAGAATCAGAATTCGCGCAGGAGTAATTTTCTCTGTGCGCTCTGTGCCTCTGTGGCAAATCAGGAAACCGCCCAGTTCAAAATAGATTTCTGCACATGGAGCCGGTTTTCTGCCTGCGTGAAAATCGTGTCCGCGTTCGCCTCAAACGTTTCCGCATCAATCTCCTTGCCGCGATACGCTGGCAGACAGTGCATCACCAGCGCGCCCGGTTTGGCGAGCTTCACGAGCGACGCATTGATCTGATAGCCGGTGAAGATTTTGATGCGCTCGGCCGCTTCCGCTTCTTTGCCCATCGAAACCCAAACGTCCGTATAAAGCATATCCGCACCGCTCGCTGCGGATTTCAAATCTTCCGTGACCACAATTTCGCCGCCCGCCCGTTTCAAAATTTCCGCGCTCGGTTGAAATTCTTTCGGCGCGGCAATGCGTAATTCAAAACCCAATTTCGCCGCCGCAAAAATCCACGACACTGGCATATTGCACGCGCCGTCGCCGATGAACGTTACGACTTTGCCCACGATGGAACCGCGCATTTCTTCAAACGTAAAAATGTCCGTCAGCACCTGACACGGATGTTCGTCGTCCGTCAGCGCATTGATCGTCGGGATTTTGGAAAACTCCGCGAACGTCTCCACATCGCTCTGCGCGAACGTGCGGATGACCGCGCCGTGCGCCATGCGCCCGATGACGCGCGCCGTGTCCTGGATCGGTTCGCCGCGCCCAAGCTGAATGTCATTCGCGTTGAGAAACAGCGCATTGCCGCCGAGTTCAGAAATTCCCACTTCAAACGAAACCCGCGTCCGCGTTGATGATTTCGAGAACATCATCGCCCACGTCTGCCCCTTCAACGGCTGCGATTTGTGCGCGCCGCGTTCTTTTTTGAAAACTTTTGCGTCGCGCAAAATCGTTTCAAAATCCGCGAGCGGCAATTTTTCCAATGACAATAAGTGTTTCATTTCCAGTTGGGAATTTTCGTCCAAAGAAAATTTTATATCCGAATCAAAAGCCCGCGTCACTTCTTTTTCTTCGCATCCTTCGCCGCGTCCGCCGCGCGCCAGAGATACCACGCCGCTGTCGTCGCGTGCGGCCGCCAGCGTTCGCCGAATTTAAGCAAGTATTTGGGCTTCGGCATCCCGCGTTTTTTGTAGGCCACGCGAAAACCGCTGCGGACGCCAAAATCATCGGCGGGCAAAACATCTTCGCGACCAAGCTGGAAAATCAAAAGCATCTCCACCGTCCAGCGACCGACGCCGCGCACTTCCGTCAGCCGCGCAATGATTTCGTCGTCGCTCAACTTCACAATCTGCCGCGAACTCGGCACGACGCCGGACAACGTTTTTTCCGCAATGTCGCGAATCGCCTTGATTTTATTGAATGAAAACCCGCACGCGCGAAGCTGTTCGTCGGTGACATTCGCCAAATCTTCCGGCTTCGGAAATTTTCTTTTGGGAAAAAGTTTTTTGAAGCGATTCAAAATGTTTCGCGCCGCGTTGGCGTGAAGCTGCTGGTGCGCGACCGCGAGCACGAGCGAATTAAACGGCGCGCGCCGCATTTCCGGCTCCAATTCGCACGCGCCGATTTCGCGGATGAGCTTCCGCATCACCGGATCAACGGCGGACAAATGTTTCAGCGCGGCGGCGGTCATACGAGTGATTTCACCACTTCCTCAATTTTTGAAATCCCTTCGCCCGCTTCTTGCGGTTTCAAATTCAGCGCGGGCAGCAACCGGACGATTTGTGTTCCCGCCGGAATCGTCAGCACACCCGCCGCATGCAGCCGGTTCACAAACTGAATCGCCGCCGATTTGTCGCTCGCGGCGAACGCGGGAATGTTTTCCGCCAGTTCGATGCCCAGCATAAAACCCAATCCCCGCGCGGATTTTATGACGGTCGGATACGTTTTCGCCAGCCGCTCAATTTCCGATTTCAGCCACGCGCCCAGTTTTTGCGCTTGGTCAGCGAGATTTTCTTTTTCGATGACTTCGAGAATTTTCAATGCGACGGCGCACGCGAGCGGTGTGCCGCCGTAAGTTGTGCCGTGCGTGCCCGCGCCCAGCAAATCCGCAAACGGCGACCGCACCCAAAACGCGCCAATGGGAAAACCGCCGCCAAGCGACTTCGCCATCGAAAGGCCGTCGGGCAGAAATTTTTCGCCGCTGGGAACGCCTTCGAGAATTTTTTGAAAGCTCTGGAATTTTCCCGTCCGATAATGGCCGCATTGCACGCCGTCCATGAGCAGCAACAATTTTTTCTCGTCACACAACGCCCGCAGGCCGAGCAAGTATTCCGGAGTCGCGGGCGTGACGCCGCCTTCGCCCTGCACGCCTTCAATCATAATCGCAATGGTGGCGGGCGAAATCGAGTTTCTTGCGGCTGCCAAATCATTGAATGGAATGTGCCGAAAGCCCGGCATCATTGGCTCAAAACCTTTTTTTACTTTGTCTTGGCCAGTCGCAGCAATACCCGCGAGCGTCCGTCCGTGGAAAGAATTAATTGCCGTCAGAATTTCAAACCGGCCTTCGTCGTGGCCGAATTTCCGCGCGAGTTTGAACAAACCTTCATTCGCTTCCGCGCCGCTGTTGCAGAAAAAAACTTTGCCGTCGCCGATGCGTTTGACGAGTTCGCTTGCGAGTCTTCCCTGCGGCTCGGTGAAATATAAATTGGAAACATGGATCAGTTTTTTGGACTGCTCGACGAGCGCCTCGGTGATGGCCGGATGCGCGTGGCCAAGGCAGCACACGGCGATGCCGCTGCCGAGGTCAAGGTAACGCTTGCCCGCGACATCAAAAACATAGCTGCCCGCGCCGTGGCTCAACACGAGTTCAAACCGTCCGTAGCTCGGCACAACGTTCTTCGTGAACAGCGCGCGGACGGACTCGTAATCATTCCGCACGATGGCGGGTGGAGTTGGAATAATTTCTTTCACTGGTAAATTATTTAACCGCAAAGGAACGCAAAGAACACAAAAAAAGTTTTCTTTGTGCGCTTTGGGTTTGCTGCGGTTGAAAGACGGTTCAAAGCACAACTTCCGTGCCGACACCGGCGTCGGTGAAAATTTCCATCAGCACGGAATGCGGCACGCGGCCGTCCACGAAGGAAACTTTTTCCACGCCGGATTTGATGGCGGCAACGGCGCTGTCCACTTTCGGAATCATGCCTTTGTCCACGATGCCGGCGGCTTTGAGCGCGGGCACTTCGGCGATTTGCAGATGCGTGATGAGCGTGGACGGATCTTTGAAATCGCGCATCAGGCCGGGCACGTCGGACATGAAGACGAGCCGTTTGGCGTTGAGCGCGATGGCGCACATCGCGGCGGCGACGTCGGCGTTGCAGTTGTAAATTTTTCCATCTTCGCCGCGCGCGGTCGGACTGATGACCGGCGTGTGGCCGCACCAGATGGATTCCTTGAGCGGCGCGACGTTGACCTCGATGACTTCGCCGACGTAGCCGATGTCAATTTTCTGGCCGGGGTTTTCCTTGTCGTCGAGGAACATTTTTTTGCATTTGAAAATGTCCGCGCCGGAAAAACCCACGGCTTGTCCGCCGAGCGAATTGATGGTGGCGACGACTTCGGGATTGATTTCGCGCGACAAAACGTCGTCCACGATTTTCACCGTGGCTTCGTCCGTGACCCGCTGGCCTTGAATAAAATTCGCAACGAGACCGGCTTTTTCCATCGCGCGCGTGATCGCCTTGCCGCCGCCGTGGACGACAACGGGATTTATTTCCACCGCTTCGAGAAAAACGATGTCGCGCGCGACACCATTGCGAATACTCGCATCGGGCGAGTCCATGAAACTGCCGCCGTATTTCACGACAAAAATTTCGCCGCTAAATTTCTGGATGTAGGGCAGCGCTTCGAGCAGCGTCGCGGCTTTGGCAATCAGGTCTTGCATATTTACGAAGCAGATTTAGCCACAGATGAAACACAGATGAAACACAGATTTTTCAAAAACGAAGAAAGATTTGAGTCGTAACCGATTCTGACGATAATCCGTCCAACACCACAACCAATGAAAGCATATAAATTCCGCCAGTTCATTTTCGCCGTCGCCATCGCTTTTATCACCGTCGCGTTCAGCGCGGCGGCCGCGCCAAAGAAAATTTTATTCTTCACCAAGTCCAGTGGCTTCGAACATTCGGTCATTTCGTGGAAGAACGGCCAGCCGAGTTTTGCCGAAAAAGTTTTGCTGGAACTCGGCGCGAAAAATGGCTGGGAATTTACGTTTTCCAAGGACGGCTCAAAATTCAGTCCGGAGTATTTGAATCAGTTTGACGCTGTGTTTTTTTACACGACGGGCGATTTGTGCAGCGAAGGCACGGATAAAAATCCGGCGATGACACCGGCGGGCAAGCAGGCGTTGTTTGATTACATCCGCAGCGGCAAGGGTTTTATCGGCACGCACGCGGCGGCGGACACTTTTCACACGGCGAATGAATCCAAAAAAGGGCCGGATCGTTACGCGAACCACGGCACGAATGCGGATCCGTATTGCTGTTTTCTTGGCGGCGAATTCATCATCCACGGCGCGCAGCAGGTCGCAACGAACAAGGTAATTGATTCCAAATTTCCCGGCTTTGAAAATGTCGGCGACCGTTTTGCGTTTCAGGAGGAATGGTATTCGCTCAAAGATTTTTCGCCGGACGACCATGTGTTGACTGTCATTGACGCGCCGCACATGAAAGGCCCAATGTATGAACGTCCGGCGTATCCGACGACGTGGGCGCGTAACGAAGGCAAAGGCCGCGTGTGGTATACGGCAATGGGACATCGCGAGGATGTTTGGACGAATCCGATGTTCCAGCAAATTCTTGTCGGCGGCATCAAGTGGGCGCTCGGCGAAGTTTCGGCGGACGTCACGCCGAACATCCAGACCGCCGCGCCCGGCGCTTATACAAATCCGCGCTACGTCGAACCGAAAGCGGCGACGGTCGCGCAAAATACGTTGACGGCGCAGGAGAAAGCCGACGGTTGGAAACTTTTGTGGGACGGCAAATCCGGCGATGGCTGGCGCAGTGCGAAATCAGAAAATTTCCCGGCGCACGGCTGGACGATTCGCGACGGCGTGCTGACCGTCCATGAAAACGGCGGCGCGGAATCCGCCGGTGGCGGCGACATCATTACGCGCAAACGTTACGCGAATTTTGAACTGACGGCGGATTTCAAAATTACGCCCGGCGCGAACAGCGGTATCAAAATTTTTGTGCAGCCGAATCTTTCGCCGATTGACAAAAAGACCGGCAAGCCGGCGGCGGTCGGCTCGGCCATTGGTTTGGAATTTCAAATCCTTGACGACTTGCGCCATCCCGACGCGAAGCTTGGCACGAACGGCGACCGCACCATCGGATCGCTTTACGATTTGATTCCGGCACCGAAGGATAAAAAAGTTTTGCCGGTCGGCGAATGGAATCACGCGCGGATTTTATCGCAGGGCAAACACGTCACGTTCTGGCTGAACGGCGAGCAGACGGTGACATTTGAACGCGGCTCGGCGGCATTCCGCGCCGCAGTGGCGGCGAGCAAATTCAAGGACATTCCCGATTTTGGCGAATGGGCAGACGGCCATATTTTACTTCAGGAACACGGCAACGAAGCTTCTTTTCGCAATGTGAAACTCCGTGAATTGCCGACCAACTAAATCCTTCAAAAAATTAACAGCATGAAACCCAATCAAATTCAAAAAACAGTCGCGGCACAAATGCGTCGTCGTTCGTTTCTCAAAGGTGTCCTCGCGACGGGCGCGGTTTCGATGTTCGCGCCGCGGTTGGTGTTTGGCGCTTCGCCGACGAATAAAGTCAATCTCGCGTGCGTCGGCATCGGCAATCGCGGTGGAGAGGACATCGTGGCGTTTCACAAGACCGGCATGGTGAATTTTGTCGCACTGTGCGACACGGACATGGGCGCACCGCATACGCAAAAAACTTTGAAACTGATTCCGGATGCGCCGCGCTTTCAGGATTTCCGCCAGATGTTCGATAAAATGGGCAAGGACATTGACGCCGTGTGCATCGGCACGCCGGACTTCTCGCATTTTCCGATCGCGATGCTGGCGATGTCGCTGGGCAAACACGTCTATTGCGAAAAACCGATGGGTCACAGCTTCCGGCAGGTGGAGCTGATGATGGCGGCGGAGAAAAAATATAACATCGCCGCGCAGATGGGTAACCAAGGACATTCGGAAGCAAATTATTTTCAGTTCAAGGCGTGGACCGACGCGGGCATCATCAAGAACGTCACTAAAATCACGGCTTACATGAACAGCAAACGCCGCTGGCACGGCATGAAAGTGTCTGGCCTGCTGCCGGAAGAACCGATTCCAGCGAGCCTCGATTGGGATGTCTGGCTCGCGACGGCACAGCAGCACGCTTACAACCACGGCTACATTAATGGTGACTGGCGCTCGTGGTTTGATTTCGGCAACGGCGCGCTCGGCGATTGGGGCGCGCACATCTTCGACACCGCGCACGAATTTTTGCAACTTGGTTTGCCGACGGAAGTTGAAGCCGTGAAACTCGAAGGCTACAGTCCGTTTATTTTCCCGCAAGCCTCGACGCTGGCGTTTCGTTTTCCCGCGCGCGGCACGCAGCCGCCGGTGGAACTCGACTGGTATGACGGCCAGGAAAATTTGCCTCCACTACCCGCCAACATCGGCACGGCCGTGGTGGATCCGAACATTCCGCCGCCGTCGGTCGGCAGCGTTGACAGCACAAAACGCCCGCCGGGCAAGGTGATTTACGGCGAAGGTCTGACGTTCAAAGGCGGTTCACACGCCTCGACACTGCAAATTCTCCCGTCGGAAAAGGCGAAGGAAATTCAGTCCAAACTGCCGCCGGTGCCGAAAAGTCCGTCGAACCATTACGTCAATTTTCTCCGCGCTTGCAAGGGCGAAGAAAAGACACGCTCCAACTTCGCCGTGGCCGGGCCGCTTTGTCAGACGATGGCGCTCGGCATCATCGCGCAGCGCGTAAATGCAAAACTGGAGTTTGATCCGGCGACGAAGCAAATTACGAATCACAAAGTCGCCAACGGCCTGCTCAATGGCGTGCCGCCGCGCAAGGATTGGGAGCAGTATTACAATTTGTGAATTGCGCGGCGAAAAATAATTGAACCCAAAATTTCAATTGAAGCCCTGGTCACGCCGCCGTTTTTTGAAATCCGCTGTCGGCGGCAGTCTCGGCATAATGGCGTTGCCGAGCATTATTCCCGTGCGACTTTTCGGCGCCGACGCTCCGAGTAAAAAAATTCAAATCGCACAAATCGGCTGTGGCCGCATGGGACGCAGCGATTTGGGCAACACGTTGTCCGAGCCGCTGGCGCGCATCGTCGCCGTGTGTGACCTCGATGCCAAACGGCTCGCCGCTGCGAAACAGATGGCCGAGGAATTTTATTCCGAACGCGGCGAAACCGGCGCGACCGTGAAGACGTTTCACGATTATCATGACGTGCTGGCGTCCCCGGAAATTGACGCGGTCATCATCAGCGTGCCCGATCATTCGCACGCGCTGGTCGCCATTGAAGCCGCGATTGCCGGCAAACACGTTTACGTTCAGAAGCCGGTGACGTATTCCATCGCCGAGGCCATCGCGTTACGCAAAACGGTTGAAGCGAAGAAAATTATTTTGCAGACCGGTTCGCAGCAACGTTCCGAGCGGCCGTGGGGAAGTTTTCGCAAAGCGAGTGAAGCCGTTCGCAACGGTCGCATCGGCCAATTGCGAACAATTAAAATTGGCATCGGTCTCGACAAGGCCAGCGAGAAAAAACCGGCGGTGATGC
This sequence comes from uncultured Verrucomicrobia subdivision 3 bacterium, assembly GCA_903833055.1. Taxonomy (GTDB): domain Bacteria; phylum Verrucomicrobiota; class Verrucomicrobiia; order Limisphaerales; family UBA11358; genus UBA11358. The sequence continues at coordinate 14,371 of CAILDU010000200.1, forward strand.
CCGTGCCGGAAAATTTGGATTACGAGCGCTGGCTTGGCGCTGCGCCCGAACAACCTTACATGGAAGGTCGCGTGCATCCGCAGGACAGTCTGGAGAACCGCCCCGGCTGGATCACCACGGAAGATTTTGGTTTGGGCATGATTACCAATTGGGGCGCGCATCATGTGGACATCGCGCAATGGGCGATGGCTCAGGAACTCGGCGGACCGCAGACTGTTGAGTCGCAGGCAAAATTTTATCGCGATGATTTAGTGACGGTTCACGGCGCGTATCACGTCGAGATGTCCTATCCCAAAAACGTGAAATTAATTCTCGATAATAAATTTCCGAACGGCATCCGTTTTGAAGGCGATGACGGCTGGGTGTTTTGCACCCGCAGCGAAGATGGCGACGAAGCGTTGCCACCTTTGCGAGCGAGCGATAAAAAAATTCTTTCTCCATTGAGCGCTGATGCCGTTCGCTGGCAGCCGAGCAAATCGCAGCACGGCAACTGGCTCGCAAGCATTGTCGCCAACCGCCAACCGATTGCGCCAATTCAACAATCCGCCCGCAGTCTGGAAGCCTGCGCTGCCGCGTGGATCAGCATGAAATTGAAACGCAAATTGACTTGGGATGTCGCGACCGAAGCGTTTGTCGGTGACGCTGCGGCAAACGCATTGCGTAGCCGCAAAGCGCGCAAACCGGAATACGATTTTGAACTCGTGCTGAAACGCGCGGGCATTGCCTGACAATTTTCCCTTTACGCAGGCGCGGCATTCACTAGATTGCCGCCATGCCAGAGATTGCCAACTTTGTTAATAACGGCGCCGCCGCCATCACGCCCGCCCTCGCGGAAAACGTTTTACGCCACCTGCCCCAGTGGAAACTGGAATTTACCCAGATTGATGCGCCAAAATTTCCGCACCTTGTGGATCAACTTGAATTTCTCGCTGACGCCGTAGAAGACGTCATGGAAGGCGCTTACAAGGAACTGCCGTTTGTAGCCGTGGCGCAAGCGGTATTCGCGCTCATCTACGCGCACAAAAAGGACGGCATCATTCCCGCCGGCGTTTTGAATCTCGGGCGCGCGGATGATTCCAGCGTCGTTCGCGCCGTGCTGATTCAGAACGAAAAAGCCTTTGCGATTTACGCCGGCAAGCAAGGCGTGGACTGGCGCAAAATTACCAGTCAGGCTTAACTCGTCTTCACTAACATGGCGATTCCATTGGTCATAACTCTCGTCGGCGCGGATCGCACCGGCCTTGTGGAATCCGTCGCGCGCGTTGTCGCCGAGCACGATGGCAACTGGCTCGAAAGCCGGATGTGCCGACTCGGCGGCGAGTTCGCGGGCATCCTGCGCGTGGAAATTCCAGCGGAGAAAAAATCTGCGTTGCTTGCCGCGCTGCAAAAAATTTCCGGCCTGAACGTTGTTATCCAACCAACCCAGTCGGCGGTCGCGGCAACTTCTGGTCGGCAGACAAAACTGGAAATTGTCGGCAGCGACCGGCCGGGCATCGTCCGCGAAATCACCAGCGCACTCGCCCGGGCAAACGTGAACGTGGAAGAATTTTTTAGCGAACTGGTCAGCGCGCCGATGAGCGGCGAGACGTTATTCAAAGCCAGCGCACGTTTGCAATTACCGGAACACTGCGACCTCGCCGCGCTGAAACGTGATTTGGAAAAAATCGCCGCCGACTTGCTGGTGGACGTCTCCTTCGCGGAACTTTCTGGGAAATAATTTTGCCACAGAGGCACAGAGACACCGAGATTTTTATTTCCAAACTTTTCTCTGCGCCTCTGTGTCTCTGTGGCAATTTTCTAATTTTTAATTTACCATTCGCGCGATGTTTGAACTTCTCAAAACCGACACGACGACGAAAGCGCGCCTTGGAAAATTGACCACCGCGCACGGCGTCGTGGACACGCCGGTTTATATGCCCGTCGGCACGCAGGCCAGCGTCAAAGCGCTCGACCCGCGCGAACTCAACGAGATGGGCACGCAGATCATTCTCGGCAACACCTACCATCTCAACATCCGCCCTGGCCTCGAAGTCATGCGCGCTGCTGGCGGTCTGCACAAGTTCATGAATTGGCACAAGCCGATTCTCACCGACAGCGGCGGCTTTCAAGTTTTCAGCCTCGCGAAAATTCGCAAAGTGAAAGAACACGGCGTGGAATTTCGTTCGCACTTGGACGGTTCGCTTTTATTTATTGGCCCGAAAGAAAGCATGGAAATCCAACGCGTGCTCGGTTCGGACATCGCGATGGTTTTTGACGAATGTCCGCCGCACGACGCGCCCGCGAAGGAACAACGTCTCGCCGTCGAGCGCACCATCCGCTGGGCGCGCGAATGTCGCGAACAGCCGCGCGCGGACGGACAAAAAGTTTTCGGCATCGTGCAAGGCGGCAATAATCCCGCGTTGCGCGAAGAATGCGCGAAGGCAATCGTGCCCATGGATTTTGACGGCTACGCCATCGGTGGCGTGAGCGTCGGCGAACCGGAACCGGAGATGTTGCAGGCGATTGAATTCACCGTTCCACATTTGCCCGAACACAAGGCGCGCTACGCGATGGGCCTCGGCACGCCCGCGCAGATGCTCGAACTCATCGCGCGCGGCGTGGACATGTTCGATTGCGTGTTGCCTACGCGCGTCGCGCGCAACGGCACGGCTTACACGCGGCGCGGCGCGCTCGGCATCAAGGGCGGCAGCTACAAGATGGATTTTCGTCCGCTTGAAGAAGGTTGCGATTGCTTCGCGTGCAAACATTTTACGCGCGCATATCTCCGGCATCTGCTGAAAGCGAATGAAATTCTCGGCCTGCGGATGTTGAGCGTCCACAACTCGCATATGTATTTGAAAGTAATGTCCGACGCCCGCGCGCATCTCGCCGCCGGCACGTTCGCGGAATTTTACCGCGAATTCATTGCCAACTTCAAACCGTCGGAAAGAATTCTCGCGCAGCGGAAAAAAGAACTGGAAAAATAATTTTTTGACACGGATTGCGCGGATTTTCACAGATTAAATCCGTGTTAATCCGTGAAATCTGTGTCTAAAGAAAATTTGCAGGTCAGCTTGGAATGTGGCATTATAAGGTCATCGTAAAAATAATTTTTACACACTTATGAGCAAACCAAAAATCATCGCTTACTTGAAACCGTCCTGTGGTTGGAGTGCCGGTGTCCGCGCCATCCTCAAGAAATATGATTTGCCGTTTGAAGACCGCGACATCATCAACGACCCGGCGCAACGCGCGGAAATGGTCGAGAAAAGCGGCCAGATGATGAGTCCGTGCGTTGAGATTGACGGCAAGATGCTCGCCGACATCAGCGGCGACGAAGTTGAAGCGTGGATGCTCGCGAACAACATCGTGACGCCGAATGACATCGTGCCGGATGCGCCGACCAACGAAGCGTGCGCCAAGCACAAGCACCTCTACGCCGAGGCCTGAAAATTTTTGGGTGGGGAACAAACGCCGCGCTGGAAAAAATCCGGCGCGGCTTTTTTCTTTCGTGAAATCGCTGCCGAATTAAGTTAAACCTTTTCCATGCGAATTATTTCCAGCACCGCCGCCATGCAGAAACTTGCGCTGCAATGGAAACGCGCTGGCGTCAAAATCGGTTTCGTGCCGACGATGGGTTATTTGCACGCCGGCCATTTGAGCCTCGTGCGCGCGGCGCGCAAACGCGTTGGCAAAAGTGGCAAAGTGGTCGTGAGCATTTACGTCAACCCGACGCAGTTTGCGCCGACGGAAGATTTGTCCAAGTATCCGCGCGATTTGAAACGCGATTTGAAGCTGTGTCGTGAAGCAGGCGTGGACGTGGTGTTTACGCCGGGCGATGCGGAAATGTATCCGGGTAAAGCGGACGGAAATTACAGCACTTACGTCGTCGAGGAAAATCTGGGACGCGTGATGGAAGGCGCATCGCGCCCCACGCATTTTCGCGGCGTGACGACGGTGGTTGCGAAACTTTTCAACATCGTGCTGCCGGATGTTTCCGTGTTCGGGCAAAAAGATTTTCAGCAGGCGGCCATCATCCGGCGCATGACGCGCGATTTGAATTTTCCGGTGAAGATAATCGTCGCGCCGACCTTGCGGGAACGCGACGGGCTGGCGATGAGTTCGCGCAACAAGTATCTCACCGGCGATTTGCGGCGGCAGGCGACGGTGCTTTGGTGCGCGATTCAAGTCGCAAAATTTGCCGTCCAAAAATCAAAATCGGTTACGGCGGCGGACTTGAAAGCGGATTTGAAAAAGCTGATTGAAATCGAGCCGGACGCAAAACTGGATTACGTTGAATTTTTCAATCCTGAAACTTTGCAGCGCGTGGCGCAGGTCAAACGCGGCACGCAAATGGCGCTGGCAATGTTCGTCGGCAAGACGCGATTGATTGATAATGCGCGGCTTTGAGCCGCAGAGGTGAGAAGTCGAAAATCCTGAAAGGATTGCAATCATCCAGCCCAGCGTTGACGCGTAGCGGCTACGCTGGGTTCAACGTCCAAACATTTTATCAACCCTGAAAGGGTTGAATCATCCGCCGAGTTAGAACATCATCACGCCATGCCGCAATCCCTCGCCAAGATTCTTGTGCATACGGTTTTCTCCACCAAAGACCGTCGCCCATTTCTCCGTGACAAACTGCTCCGCGAAGAGTTGCACCAATACCTCGGCGGCATCCTGACCAATCTTGATTGCCAGCCAATTATCATCGGCGGCGTGGAAGACCATGTTCATATTCTATCAACATTGTCTCGCACTTGCGCGGCGGCGGAAATGGTCAAGGAAGCTAAACGCGGTTCGTCGCTTTGGCTGAAAACCAAAGGCCCTGACCTACATGATTTCGCGTGGCAGAGTGGCTATGGGATTTTTTCCATCGGTAATTCGCAGGTGGAAACGGTGCAAAAATACATTGCCGGACAGGTGGAACATCACCGCAAAATTTCGTTTCAAGATGAGTTTCGGGAATTCTTGAAACGCTACGACGTTGAATTTGACGAGCGATATGTGTGGGATTGATGCAACCCTTTCAGGGTTGAGGAATCCATTTTCGTTCACCTAGGGTAGCTCGTGCCTCGCAACCCTAGGCTGGATGATTTAATCCCGTTGGGATTTAGCATGTGTCGAAATGACTAATGGACGTTTGGGAATATTCTTTGAAGCGGAATCCAAATACTTGCGTCAAGCGCATTGAGTGGGTGTTGATTTGATTTTCTCCTCGTTTGGCAAGACGAGGGAGAAAAATTTCGCGCGGTTCGTGGTTTATTTATTCTTCGCGCCTTTGCGGCTTTGCGTTAAAGTTTTTTCCGTCGCATGAAGCAATTTGATTATCTCGTTCTCGGCAGCGGCATCGCGGGGCTGACGTTCGCGCTGAAGGTCGCGCCGCGCGGGCGCGTGGCCATCGTCACGAAAAAAGATCGTGCGGAGTCGAACACGAATTACGCGCAGGGCGGCATCGCGTCGGTGACGAGCAAGGAGGATTCGTTCGAGTCGCACGTGCGCGACACGCTCGCGGCGGGCGCGG
>CAILDU010000201.1 GCA_903833055.1 uncultured Verrucomicrobia subdivision 3 bacterium
GCTTTACAGTCGCCGCTTACCAATGCTATCTGGTTCTGGCTAGGACAGGGCTACCAGTGCAATACCTACACCGTCAACGTCCCAAGCACGACCGCATTTTTTATTTTGGGAACGCCGCAGGACACCGACGGCGATGGTTTGAGCGATGCCTACGAAAATCTCATCAGCCATACCGACCCTAATGTAGCACAGTCTGACGCCTACGGCGTTCCGTATGCTTGGTATATCGAAAATGGGTTAAGTGTTTCGTCAGCGTTGCAAGACCCGGATCATGACGCCCTGTTAAATTATCAGGAGTATTTTTATGGCACACGACCAACGATATCGGAAGGCTTTACCGTTTGGGTGAGCCAGCCGGGAACTTCTAGCAACCTGCCTTAATTTAATTTCGCATGACAACCATTAAAAATCTCCTTTGCCTTCTCGTCATCGGTCTGTGCAGTGCGACCGCTTACGCAGGTTTTCCGGTGAATTTCCCGACACCACCACCGCCTTGTCCCTACTGTCCTTGTCCGCCGGGATTTGGTGGTTCCGGTGGCTCATCTGGTTCTGGTGGTAGCGGCTGTCCAACTTGCGGGAATGTTTGGAATGTAGGAGGTGCAACCGGCGGGATGCCGGACTGGAAAGTGAACGAGCCTAACATTGACTTGCGTTTGCACGACGAGCCGCTGGCGTATCAGTCAAGTGTTTCGCGGATGTCATTTCAAATTGACTACTGGCAGCGGGACGACCGCGAAATTGCCACCAATGTGTTTACAACGGGGCTGGGCTGGGAATGCTCATGGAAATCTTATGTTATCCCGGACGGTGACGCGGCAACGCTTTATGGGGCGGGCGGGGGTGAGATGGTGTTTCCTGACCTGTTGGATCCGTCACCTAGTTATTATTACAATCTGCAAATGCAGGCGCTTACTGATACCAATGGCAATCTGTCCGGCTATGCAGTGTTTTATTCTTCCGGCGCAGAGGACGTTTATGGATTTCTGGCGACAGACACCAGCGGCAACGTCAATCAGGCTTATTTGAGCCAAAAGATTGACGCGCACGGACACACCACCACGTTTATCTATGCACCTTACAATTCCACCAACGGCGTGGTGCAATTGAACTATGTGATTGATCCCGACGGCAAGACTAACACACTTTCCTACACCACCAACGGGAGCTACAACTGCCTGATTTCGCAGGTGCAAGACCCTTATGGACACACGGTGAGTTTCTCCTACGATACCGATGGTTATCTGACCAACGTGACGGATGTGGCTGGGCTTTCCAGTTCGTTTGGTTATGCAAATGTTGCCGTTGGCACAGACTGGGTTGGGTATGTGACAGACCATTGGCTTGATCAGTTGACCACGCCCTATGGCACGACCAGTTTTACTTTTACCGACGAAGGTTTGGAATTGGACTGGTATGATTTATTCTATGAGATTTATTACGGTTATGTGAGCAGCATTGTCCGTTCGGTGGTTATCACTGAACCCAATGGCAGTCACCAGATGTTTGCTTACGATGGCTACGCTTCGTTCGCCCCTTCCAATGTTGACTGGAGCCATGTGCCATCCAGCACGCCGGATGGTTCGTTGCTTGATGATGGTGCGTATATGATTTATCGGAACAGCTTTTATTGGGGACGCCAGCAGTTCGCCAATCTTACCGGCACGTTCCTTGCCACGGGCGCAACCAATTGGGATTTGACACAGTTGACGCCGACAGATTTTCTAAAAGGCCGCTGGCAACACTGGTTGCATTCTTCTGGTGGCGGACAGTCGGACGCGCTTTCCATGGAACAAGACCCCAGCCCGGACGGTATCAATCCCGGCGAAATGACTTGGTTCACTTATCCCGGCCAACCAGCGAATTACGACAGCAACGGGAAATTAGTTTCTTATTATCAAGGAACATCGGATTTGCCTACGCTGACAATCAAAGTTTTGCCGGATGGATCGCAGTGGTATGAGCAGTATCAAATGGATCAATGGGGTAATCGCACAGAAATCAACAGCACCTATTCATCAGGCGGAAGTGTTCTCACGCGCACCAACAGCTATGTCTATTCCGCCGATGGCACAGACTTACTTGAAATTATCGGCCCGGATGGCATAACCAATGCCGCCTATGGTTACGATAGCCAGCATCAGGTTTTATTCCTTACCAATGCCTTGAGCGAGGTGACAAGCTATACCTACACTACTAACGAGCAACCCGCCAGCATCACGCAACCTAGTGGATTGGTCACTACTTACACTTACGGCGCGGATAATTTTCTGACGCAGCAGATAGCTGTGGGTTATTTCACCAACAGTTATACCTATGCCAACGGGCTGATTTATACCTATACCGACGCGCGCGGCCTGACGGTGACAGACAGTTGGGATGCTCTGCAACGACTCACCAATATTTCCTATCCCGATAGCACTTCGGTTGCCTACACCTACAATAAGCTTGACTTGGAAAAAATCGTTGACCGCATGGGTTTCACTACGTCCTATGGCTACAATGCCATTCGCCAGAAGATTGCTGAAACGAACGCGCTTAGTAATGTGACCAGCTACTCTTATTGCGACTGCGGCGCGCTGGAATTCGTCACCGACCCACTCGGCCACGTCACGCATTTCACGCATGACAATCAGGGTAATCAGGTTGGTGTCGTTTATCCCGACGGTTATAGCGTCACGAATCAATATAACTTGCTCCGGCAACTGACACAGCGCACTGACAGTTCTGGTGCAATTCTGAATTACATTTACAACAATCAGGGTTTGCCTACGACCATCAGTAATGCAGTCGGTTTAGTTGGCGACTACGCTTTCGATATTGATGACAGGATTACAAACAACCTAGATATCAACGGTGTGAGCGTGGGCATGACCTATGACAATCTTGGAAGATTACTAACCCGCAGGTATCCTGATGGTGGCGTAGAAAATTACGGCTACACGCAAAATGTATATGGCACGACTAGTTTCACTAACCAGATTGGCAGCGTAAAGCTTTTCGGCTACGATGCCATGAATCGTAAGACAAGTGAGGCATACGCAGGAACCACAACAAATTATTTCGATTATAGCGGTGGCAGCGATTTGCTTGCTTTGACCAATGGCAAGGGGCAGGCAACAATTTGGCACTATGATTCGTATGGCCGAATGACCAATAAAGTAGATGCGTTGAATCATTCTATTTTCAATTATGCTTACGATGCCGACAATCGGTTGACGAGCCGATGGACGCCGGAAAACGGCAATACGTTTTTTACTTACGATGCAACAGGTAATCCGATACAGATCGGCTGCGCCCAATTTACAAATAGCTATTCTTACGACGCATTGAATCATTTGACGAACATGGTGGATTCCATCGGCGCAACACATTTTGCCTATGATGCCGTCGGCCAGTTATTGAACTCGGGCGGTTTGTGGGCTAATGATCCGGTGAGTTGCATCTACACCAATCGTTTAAGAGTTGGTTTGGGTGTAGGTTCAGCTTGGAGTCAAATTTACAGTTACGATCTGGCGCGTCGGATTATTTCATTGAGTTCCCCGGCGGGTGCTTTTGGATATAACTACAATGTCGCCCCAGCATCTGCCTTGGTTTCTGCTATCAATCTGCCTAACGGCGCTACCATAACCAATGGCTACGATGACGCGGCACGTCTTACACAGTCAACATTAAACAATCATTGGGGACACGTCTTGGACGGCTATGGTTACGAATACGATTTGCTTGGCGAGCGAACCAACATATTGAAAAACATCGGATTGACAGGTTCGACCATTACGGCGGGATACGACTCTATCGGCGAGTTGACCTCATGGATGGCAAAAGAAATGAATGGTGCGCCACGTTTGAACGAACAGCTAGGCTGGTCTTATGATGCAGCGGGCAATTTGCAGTCACGAACAAATGGCGGCTTGGTTCAGATTTTCCAGACGGATGCGTTGAATGAGCTTACAAATGTAACACGCATTGGCGTGCTAACGGTAAGCGGAAACACGCCCGCGCCAGCCACGAATGTAACTGTGAACGGACAGGTTGCACAGATTTACAGTGACTTCACATTTGCCAGCACCAATCATACGCTTGCGAATGGCAATAACGTCTTCACAAATATAGCGCAAAATATTTATGGCATGACTGTGACCAATACAATCACTTCCTATCTGCCAACGCCTGTCGCCCTCGCTTATGATGCCAATGGAAATCTAACGAATGATGGCCTGAAATCATTCAACTATGATGCCGAAAACCAACTAACAAATGTAGCCGTAGCCGGACAATGGAAATTATCCATCGTGTATGATGGATTAAATCGGCGAAGAATTGTGAAAAATTATAGTTGGAGCGGCAGCGTGTGGGTCAAGACTAATGAGGTGCGCTACATTTATGATGGCAATTTGGTCATTCAGGAACGTGACACTAATAATAATTCATTGGTGACTTATACTCGTGGGCTCGACTTGAGTCATTCACTGCGTGGTGCTGGCGGGGTCGGCAGTTTGTTGGCAAGGACAGATGGAATTGGTTCAACTTATTATCACGCTGACGGTAATGGTAATATAACTGGACTTATTGACGGAAATGAAAATGTGGTTGCGCGATACGGTTATAGCCCATTTGGCAAGCTTCTTGGTCAATGGGGTTCAATGGCAAACGCCAATGAAATGCGGTTCTCAAGCAAAGAGTGGGATTCAAATTCAGGATTGTATTACTACCTTTACCGTTTCTATGACCCCAATGTGCAACGCTGGATAAATAGAGATCCAATTGCGGAACGAGGGGGAATAAATCTCTATGAATTTGTATTAAACAACCCGGTTTATGTTTTCGACGTTTATGGTTTGGCGTGGTCTAACGATCCCGGCGGGTGTCCTACTGGAACACATCCAGATAAAAATAGTTCCGATTGTTTTGATCTTGGAATGGGACGCGCATGTCCTTGTGTCCCAGATAACCCTCCGCCCCCGCCCCCGCCACAAAATAATCCGCCGCAGAACGATCCGACGGCATGTTCAAGTTCTCCAACATTGCCACCTACGCCAGCACCGCCATCGCCACCGGCTCCGCCAGTTGCGCCAGCACCTACTCCAGCACCGCCATCGCCGCCCTACAACCCGCCTTATAATCCAATTTATAATTCGCCTAATCCGCCTCCAAGAAGGCCAGCACCACCGTATCAACAAGGCCCATTCCCTTATCCTTGGCCTTATGGCCCTATTATTAAAACCGGGCCATGGGTTTCAAGCCCAACTGGTCCAATGTATGGCTACTAAAACTGATAATTGATTACGTCTATGTTAAAACTATGTCTATGGGTTGTCGTTGGCGTCCTTGTGATTGTTTTAGGTAGTTATATCTTGTTTGGTGCCCACAAAGAGCTTACTGATGCCAAGATTCGCCAAAAGATAGTTGGAGTTTGGATACGCGAAGATACTAACAGTGAAGGCACTACTACAATTGCTTCAGATGGAGTTTTCTTATCTACATCCAGAAGCGTCATGGCTAATTCTAACATTACGAAGACATGGATATATGAAGGAACATGGCAAGTTAAGGGTGGAGTATTTATTTTAACAATCACAAAGGCTAGCGGATTTCACCAGCATGAAGCCGTAGGTAGCGTGGATAATTTTAAGATTGTCAGCCTGAATGATGAAGAGTTAGTTTGCCAAGTCAACAACCAGACAATCGTGCATAAACGTAAAAAATAACCTCTAATTGTGGAGCTTTTATGTATGTTGGCAAAAATCATTCCATCCGAAACGCCACCCCCAGCCCCACCGCGTCAAAAATATCTATGCGGGTATTTTCATTCGTCCAGGGTTTTCGTTTAGCGGCAAATACACTGTTAGCTAGTTAGGAATGGGGTGGCCTTTTTTGTTGTGGAATATATAACTATGCAATCACGGCATATTTTGATTCTGACACAAATTTTGATCAATCTCCGGGTCGAGCATGGATTTCAACATATCCTGTAGTTCTGAATCCATAAATTCAAAATCATCAGGAATATCTAGAACCTCAATACGCGGCAGTTCCAATCCAGAAAACCGTGATTCGATCCAGGTTTTGTGCGGCCTTTCCATCACAAATACTACGTCTTTGCGACATAGCTCGTAGTGATGCCTAACAATAATTCGCCCGCCGTTTTTGTGGTCGGTCAGGTTTTAAATTTTGCAACTATGCTAGACGTAAATCGCCTCTGTCCAGCGCATTCATGCAGGCGCGCTGTCATTACTTCATTTTCTCCGGCGTGTGGTGGAAATTTAATTTGATGCCGCAGTTGCCGCGCGCGCGCCCGCCAACGCAAAATACTGATTGAATGGCTGATTTGCGTTTGGGCGGGTTCGTTTTTAATACGACATTTGACTGATTGCTGCGCCAGCGGCTTTTCCCAATAATGAAGGCACTTATGCCAATGCTCGTTTTCACCAAGCTACGCCCAGTTGTGGTTTTATGCGCCGCCATTTTACTAAGCGGTTGCCATTCGCATTCGCCGGTGGCTGCGGCTGGATTGCCCGCAGAGAAAATGATTGCGACGCAAAGCGTGCCAACGGCAACGGCGAAGCGCCACGCGATCTCGTCATCCTCGACCAGCAAGGCCAACCACTCAAAGCCGGCGATCACGACCGCCGTTTCTTCGAAGCGTCATGGATGCATAAACACAACGGAAAGTATTATTTCTCCTACTCAACTGGTGACACGCACCTCCTGTGCTACGCCACGAGCGACACGCTTTACGGTCCCTATACCTATCAAGGCGTCATCCTCACGCCGGTGGTCGGCTGGACCACGCACCACTCCATCTGCGAGTTTAAGGGCAAGTGGTATCTGTTCTACCATGACTCCAAACCCTCCGGCGGCCGCACGTGGCTGCGTAGCCTGAAAGTGGTCGAACTCGAATATCTCCCCGACGGCTCCATCAAGACCATCACCGGCCAACCTTGAAGGTAAAAATTTATAACCACGGATAAATACAGATGAACACCGATAAAATTTCAGCGGCCGCGCCATCAACGTTTTCCCATCAGTGTTTATCCGTGTCCATCCGTGGTTAAAATAAAAATGAACCCCCAAAAACTCTCCTTCTTCGAGAAAGCCGGTTACAGCTGCGCCGACGCGGCGGCGAACTTCGTCTTCATGACGATGATCCTGTTCCAGCTGAACTTTTACACGGACACCTTCGGCCTGACCGCCAGCGCCGCCGCCGCCATCCTGCTGTGGCCGCGATTGTGGGACGCCATCTTTGATCCCATCATGGGCGTGCTCGCCGACCGCACCAAAACCCGCTGGGGCCGGTTCCGGCCGTGGATTCTCTGGACCGCCGTGCCGTGGGCTGTCGTCATGGTGCTGGCTTACACCACGCCCAAAGGCTGGAGCATGGCAATGCTCATCGCCTACGCCGGCATCACGAACACACTGTTGATGACGCTGTATTCGATGAACAACATGCCGTATTCCGCTTTGGGCGGCGTCATGACCGCAGATTTGGATGAACGCGCCCGCCTGAACTCCTTCCGCTTCATCGCCGTCAACATCGCGCAGTTTATCGTCGGTGGCTTCACGCTGCCGCTCGTGGCGAAGTTCGCCGTCGGTCACGACCGCGCCCACGGCTGGCAGATCACGATGACCATCTGGGCGGTGCTCTGCCTCGTGTTGTTCATGGTCACGTTCTTCAGCACGAAAGAACGCATCCAACCCGTAAACGAAACCAAGTCCTCGCCGCTGCAAGACTTCGCTGATTTAATCAAGAACAGTCCGTGGCGCGTCATGGCCCTGATGACTCTGGTGCACTTCGCCATCCTCTCGTTCCGCGGCGGTGCCCTCTACAACTACTACCATCACTACGCCGACAAAGCCGCGATGTTCGACTTCGTGGAAAAGCTGGGCCTCACTGCGCCGACGCTAGCCGAAGGCGCCGCCAAACCGGGTGGCATCCTGGAATGGCTCGGCTATATCGTCCACGGCACGCGCGACCAACTCGCCACCTCGAACGTGGCCGACGTATTCAACAGCGTCGTCAACATGGTCGGCACGCTGACGACCATCACGGTCATCCTGCTTTCGGCCTCATTCGCGCATCGCTTCGGCAAGAAAGCCGTGGCCGTCGTTGGCTTTGCGCTCTCGACCGTTAATGCTTTCGCGTTCTACTTCCTCAAGCCAACGGACGTTTACGGCATGATGGCTTTGACCATCGTGGGCTCGATGGTGTATGCGCCGACGATCCCGCTGGTGTGGGCAATCTTCGCGGACGTGGCGGATTATTCAGAATGGAAAACGGGTCGCCGCTTCACCGGCATGGTGTTCGCCACGATTGGCTTCGCCTTGAAAGCCGGCCTCGCACTCGGCTCGGCGTCGTTCCTCTGGCTCATGGCCGGCCTGTTCAAATACGACACGCAAAAACCAGCCGCGCCGGAAGCCGTGGCTGGCTACCACGCGCTGACTGGCATCGCCGTAGGTGTCATGTTCGCCATTTGCACCGTTCTGCTTATCACCTACAAGTTGAACAAACGCACGACGATTGAAATGGCCGATGAACTCGCCGCGCGCCGCCAAAAAGCCGCCGCCTGAAAGCCCATGAAACTTTTATATCTAACTGGATTTATGGGAATCGTTCTGGCGACGGCGAGTTGCGCGCAGACGACGTTGAAGGAAGCCTTCAAAAATGATTTTCTGATTGGCGCAGCCGTGAGTCCGGCGCAATTCTGCGAATCCAATCAGGTGGAAGCCGCGCTGGTGAAAGCGCAGTTTAATTCTATTTCACCGGAGAACGTGATGAAGTGGGAGGTCATTCATCCCGAACCGGGCCAATATGATTTTGCGCTCGCAGATCGCTACGTCGAATTCGGCGTGACGAATCAGCTGGCAATCATTGGCCACAATTTAATCTGGCACAGCCAGACGCCGGACTGGGTTTTTCGCGATGCCAAAAGCAATTACGTGGATCGTGACACGCTGCTGGCACGGATGCGTGAACATATTTTCGCTGTGGCCGGTCGTTACCGAGGGAAGATTATCGGCTGGGACGTCGTCAACGAAGCGTTGGCCGATAACGGCACGTTGCGCGATTCGCCTTGGCGCAAAATCATCGGCGACGATTATATCGCCAAGGCCTTTGAATTTGCGCACGAGGCTGACCCGCAGGCCGAATTATATTACAACGATTTTTCCCTCGAAAACGAACCCAAGCAAGCTGGCGCGGTTGCCCTGATAAAAAATTTGCAGGCGGCGGGCGTGAAAATTTGTGGTGTAGGACTGCAAGGCCATTACAGCTTGGAGAAACCGACCCTGCAAAAAATAGACAAGGCCATTTCTACATTTGCAAAACTGGGACTTAAAGTGATGGTCACCGAATTAGATGTGAACGTTCTGCCGTCGCCGGGGCACGCGTTGAGTGCCGAGGTTTCGGAACGTTACCGGATGAGCGCAGGTTTGAATCCTTATACCAACGGTCTGCCGGCGGACGTGCAGCAGCAGCTCGCGCAACGCTACGCTGATTTGTTTTCCATATTTCTCAAACATCGCGTCAGCATCAGCCGCGTGACGTTTTGGGGGGTGACGGATGGTAATTCCTGGCTCAACGATTGGCCGGTTCAAGGGCGAACGAATTATCCACTGCTTTTTAATCGCGAGAGCAAGCCGAAGCCGGCGTTTGATGCCGTCCTAAAAACGGCACAAGGAAAAACCGCCATCAAACTTTCGGCGGGCGAATCGGCTTTGGCGCGTTAGCCTTCGAGCGTCTTCAATCCCGCCCGCAAAAAGCCGAGCGCGTAAGCCATGCCCGCGTGCCACGGTGCGGCGCAACTCATTTGCGGCGCGTGGTCAGGAATGATGACGCCGGTGAAATTATTTTTCTGCAAAATTTTCAACACACGCAGCACGTCCACTTCGCCATCGTCAATGAAGGTTTCTTTATAGTGCGGAACCTTGTCGCGGACATTTCGCAGATGGACGTAGCCGAGTTTTTTTTGGCGACTGTAAGTTTCCACCGCGTCATAAACATTGCCGTCCTGCATTTCCGCAATCGTGCCAACGCAAAATTCCAGCGCGTTGCGCGGGCTGGGCCTCAGGTCAATCAACTTCTGGTAAAGCTGCGGCTGATAAACGAGTCGCGGCTGCGCGCGCACAAAGGGCAGGGGCGGATCGTCGGGATGCGCGGCCATCGTGACACCCGCGGCTTCAGCCACTGGAATAATTTCATCGAGAAAAAATTTCAGGCGCGACCAAAGCTGCTCGTGCGTGGCGGACGGCGCATTTCCCAGTGCGGCATTTTTATCGAAGACCATGTTCCACACCATGCCATTCGGTAGCGGCTTGTCGAGCGGGCCGTCCATGCCCACGGCCTCGGCCTCGCCGCGCGCGAATTTTCCTTTCACGCGACCGGCAACTCCGGCGATGGAAAAGTTGTAGCCGAAAACTGGAATACCCGACGCGCCGACGTTGCGGATGATGGTTTTTACAGTTTCGATCTGCTGTAATTTTTTCGGGCCATCGAGCAAGATGTCGTGCCAATGCGCCGGATCAAAATTTTCAATCGCCTCCAGCTCGAGGCCGTGGGCGTTGATTTCTTTTTTGATGGCGGCGAGTTCTTCAAACGTCCAGAGCTTGTCCGGGTCGCCCGCCAAACCCCAGCCCGAATCGTCGCCACACGGCTGGTCGCCGGGTTGATTGCTGCGCGACGAGCGGAAATAATCCACGAGATGAATGACCAGATGTGTGCAGCCACATTGTTTCGCAAAACGATAATGTTCCGCGTTGAGTTGGTGCCGGTAAAGTCCGAGGCCGAGTTTCATTTTGAATTAAAGATACAGATTGCGCCCGCGCGGGAAAAGCCATGTTGGTCAGTTGTGAAAACTTTCCGGCGGGCCGAGATAACTCGGTTTCACGCCGCCAGTGTTAACAACAATTTTTTCCACGACGACGGCGGGGTCAATCATCCAGATTTTCAACGTGTGATAGCCGGCGGTGGCAAGCGTGTGCGTGGAGGTGATGTGACGGCAGTTATTTTTAACCGACTCGGCCCAATCGTGATTATTGTTCGCCCCCGCCGTGTAATCCGCAGGAACAAGCGTCACGACTTGCGGTGTTTCATCATCAAAGGAAACCGCGTAACGCAGTGCGCGACCATGAATAAAATTCAGTGTCGCGCCGACGGTGGATTCGACTTCGACTATGCCTGGATTGAACAAATACATTTTGTATTCGAGGCTGGGCGAATCTTTTCTTGGTGTCGCCTGCTCGTCGACGGGCGCGTCCGCGCGCATGGCGGAAAGCGTGTGGCCGTAATTCGTAATTTTTATCCAGCGGTTCGCGCCCGCAGCCAAATTTTTGGTGAAATGTTCCGCTTCGATGGCAACGCAGCCGTCGCTTTCCACAAATCCTTGCAGCGATTCGCGCGTTGGTTCGGGTGGATTGAACACGGTGAAATTCACCGTCACGTCACTGCCCGCGCCGGAAATTTTCACTGCGCCGCTGCTTGTGCCGCTGGGTGCTTGGCTCCAATCCACAAAAATCCACAGCCGCAGGTCCTTTTTAATTTGGGCGCTCAGGCTATTTCCATCCATCCCGTCAGGAAAAGGATTACCGATATGAATCCACGGCTGGCTGGTGCTGGCGGAAAATTCAAACGGTATTTTTCCCTTATTGAAAATGTCAACGTAGCGGCGCTGCTGATTCAACGAATCAAACGGCGGCAGGAAAATTTCTCCGTTCGTTGCCGCGGTTTCCGAACCCTCAACTGCTACGCCCATCGTTGCTGCTTTCGGGATGCTAATTTTCGCCAGATGAATTGCGTCTAAATTATTTCGCTTAGGCTCGTTCCAATTCGTGTAGCCGATATAGGGTTGATCCATAAAATGCTTCCATTTGCCGCCAGCAAATTGGTTGTTGAAGTAACTCATCAAGCGGGTTTGCGCGGTGAACAGTGCGCGGGTTTGTGCGGCAAAATCATTCGCGCTGGCGCGGCCTTGCTGCGCATACAAATTGTTTTTCGCGGCGGCGAGATAGAGCGCGTTTAATCCCGCGCTCGCCTTGGTCGGGAATAAAACGAGTTCGTAAAATGCGTCGCGGCTTGCTGACGGTAATTGTTCATAAACTTTTTCGGCGCGGTCGGCGAGCGCTTCATAATCAGCGACGACTTTTTCAAACTCGCCGTAATTGACGAGGCTGTAAGTTTCCGCCTCTAGCAACTCGGGTTTGCGGCGGCCATTAAATTTCGTGTAGGTTGAAATGATGCTGGCAATTTCGTCGGCGTGCGTGGGGCCGAATTCGCGCTCGGCCCAGAGCTGTGTGAACTCTTCCAAATTTTCATTTGTCCAACGCGACGTGTCCCACGCCAGACTCATGAAAAATTCCAGAGGAAATTCGCAACCCTTCAAATGGCCGACGTTCACAATCCAAATCCGATCCGCGCCATATTGTTTGGCGAGCGACATTTGATCCCAAATTTTCGGAATCGGGCTGGTGTTGAGCCACTGGTAATTGCGTGGGCTGCCGTGGTAATCGAAGTGATAGTAAACGCCCGCGCCACCGCTGCGTTGGCGTTCCTCGGCACTCGGCAGGCGACGGACGTTGCCCCAATTATCTTCTGCCCACAGCAACGTCACGTCGTCTGGCGCGCGCATGCCGGCGTTGTAAAAATCCATCACCTCTTTGTAAAGACACCAGAGCTGCGGCACTTTCGTCACGTCGGGATTCACTTCATCGGCGATTATTTTTCGTTGCACGCCGACGATTTTTTCCAGCAGTTCCATGTTGGCTTCCGGACCGCCCTCGGCCATCGGCGTATCATTCGCGCCGCGTAAACCGATGGTGATGATGTTTTCGTAATTTTTATTGCGCGCGATACCTTCATGCCAAAAGTTGGAGACGATTTCCGGATGCTGGGCGTAATTCCAACTGCCAATGGTTTTTTGATAACGGCGGTCCCATTCCTTTTGCGCCCGCAACATGGGTTCCTGATGTGAATTGCCCATCACGATACCGTATTCATCTGCGAGCGCGGGATTGTTCGTGTCATCTTCGTTAAAAGCGTTATTCCACATCGCCGGCCACAAATAGTTGGCGCGAATGCGCAACAGCAGTTCAAAAAGATTCGTGTAAAAACCCCGTCCGTAATTGGCGACGTTGGGGTGGCCGGGAACTGTGCCGAATTTTTCTTTGACCCAGCCGGTCAAATCCGGCGCTTCGTCGTTCAAAAAAATGCCGCGATATTTTACCGATGGCGGGCCTTGAACGAATTTTCCAGCGCGCACAAAAAGTTGGTCGTGATGTGGCGGCGGCACATCCGCCCAATAATGCCAAGGCGAAACACCGATTTGTTCCGACAAATCGTAAATGCCGTAAATCGTGCCGCGCTTGTCGCTGCCGCAGATGACGAGCGCATTTTCAATTCCCGGAAACGGCTGCGGCACGACTTGGAGAAAAAACGATTCCCATTTGCCAGCGATTTCCAAGGCATTAATTTTCTTTTCGCGAATCAGTTGGTCGATGAATTTGCTTTTCCCAATTGTGCCGATGATGACAACGTTTTTGCCGGTAGACTTTGTTTCGTTAAAAACTTGAGACCGGTGATGGGTGACGCGATGGAGGTCAGTCACCAGATCATCCGCCGCGCGCACCACTCCTGGCCAATCATTTGTGTCGATGAGAATCGTTGCGGCTTGGCCGTCACATAAAGCAAAGCTGTTTGGGGTGAAGCGAGTCGCGACGTAATTCGTTTCACCGAGTGCGAAGATGTTTTGCGAGGAAAGGACGATAAAAACGAACAGCACACCCAGTTTGCCGGGTCGCAAATAAGCGGCGGAATTGAGCTGATTTAGCATTTTGGAATAAGACATTCTCGGTCATGACCAAGGACTTGACCATACGACATTTATCGTATGCAGAGAAGAATGGACGGTTTTGGTCGGTCGCGCTGGATGGGATAAAATACGACGAATGTCGTATAGTATTTGGAGCTGGCTTCAAGCAGAGTATGACGAAATCCATTTTTACCCAGAGCGCCTTTTTATCATTTCGCCAACCCCCCCCCCAATGAAAACCACAGCCACCAATAGAATGAAAACCAAACAATCCATGAAAATTGGAAATTTAATCACCAAATTGATTGTCTGCATCAGCCTTTTCTCCGCGAGCGCGGCGATGGCTGTTAGCACCTATTTGTGGACCGGTGGTGCTGGCACCACCAACTTGCTGACCGGAGCCAACTGGAGCCCAGCACCCAGCTCTTTCAACAACGCGGGTGATATTTTTATTTTCACTAATAATGTCACGAGCTATGGAACATTGGCTGTGATTAGTGGTGGGAATTGGGGGCCAGCGAGCAGTTCTACCACACCGGGTGGTGCGGTGGTGTATTATGAAGGAACCAACAATTTAACCATCCAAGCGCCGGACAATTCGTCGCGCTGGAACATGGGCAATCTTTCGATTTCCAACGGTGCGGGTATTTTCACCATGGGTGCTGCTTCGGGTATAACGGTTTGCGGCTTTCGCGAGAGCGCGATGACATTTCTGAATAACTCCACCAATCCAGCGACAATCAAATCCACATGTAATTTCTTCAACGGTGGTGGTATTGGCAATCGCAATATCACCTTCAGTGGAACAGGTGACTGGGTGGCAGAAGGAGCCATTATCAGCTCGGCGGCCTCACCTAACGGCTTTGGTGGGTCTGAAGCAACCGCCTCCATTACCAAAAACGGCAGCGGTAAGCTGTCGCTCAACGGGCTGAACAATATGGGTAGTAATCCGATTCAAAATAATTCCGCCGTAATTCTTAATGCCGGCACACTTTCTTTGGGCAATGCTAATGCGATGGGATCAGGAACCGGCGCTTTGACCATCACCGGAGGTAGTTTGGATAGTTCAGTAGCGAATCTGGTTATTGCTAATAATAATCCGGAAAACTGGAATGGAGATTTCACATTTATTGGCACGCAGAATTTAAATATTGGTTCCGGTGCAGTGACGTTGAATGCCAACCGCATTGTAACAATCAGTGCAAACACTTTGGAGGTAGATGGTGTAGTTGGTGGTGCTTTCAGTCTTACCAAGTCTGGTGCGGGAACATTATATTTGAATCATGCCAACGCCTATTCCGGCGGCACGACCATCAGTAACGGCATAGTTAAATTGGGCGTGAGTGGTGCGCTTACCAATGCTGGCAATGTGACAGTCTATGGCACGTTGGATCTCAATGGTAACAGTGTCACGAGTCTCAACTTGAGCGGAACTGGAATCGTGGACACGGTTTCTGGTGGCACGCCGACCTTGACCGTGAGCAATACTAGTAGCACGACTTTCTCTGGTGTGATTAAAAATACCAGCGGCACTTTGGCGTTGACCAAAGGTGGCAGCAGCACGCTGACATTGGCTGGCGCGAATACTTACACCGGCAACACGGCAGTCAATGCGGGCACGTTGTTGGTCAATGGCAGCATTGGGGCGGGCGCAGTGACCGTCGCCAGCGGTGCGACGCTCGGCGGCACGAATACGATTGGCGGAAATGTGAACTGGCAATCTGGTTCAGCGGCGTTATTCACCGTGACTCCGACCACGGCGAGTGGTTCCAATGCGACACCGCTGATTGTTTCCGGCAATGTGACGTTGAACGCAAATACGATGACAGTGAATGTTCCCGGAGCGACTCCGCTGGCGGCTGGCACTTATAAGTTGATGACCTATAATACCAGTGGCAGCAGCGGCGCCTTTAGTGTTGGCGCACCGACTTTCACCGGCGCCGGTGTTGGTTCAGGAACGGCTTCTAGCATTTCTACTAGCGGTGGAGCGGTGACACTTACGGTGGTCTTTACCGGTCTGAGTGCTACTTGGACGAATAATGGTAGTGGTAACTGGTCAACGGTAACAGATTGGAGCAGCAATCCGAGTTATCCTCATGTCGCCGGTGATTCAGCGACGTTGGGTGTTGGTTCTGCTTACACCACGGCCACGGTTGATACGGCAGTATCCTTGGCGGCGCTGGCCTTCACCAATGCCAACTCATTCCTCGTGGCGGATTCTGGTAATGCATTGACCTTTACCAATCCGTTTGGCGGCGCACTTATCAACGTAACGGCAGGTTCCTCCAACGCCATTGCCGCCGCCGTCATTTTGGGCACCAACTTGACAACGTCCGTCGCCTCCGGAACTTCGCTGACGTTTACCAACATCATCAGCAATAGCGGGGGAGCTAAAACATTGACTGTGAGTGGTGCGGGCACAACCGTGCTGTCTGCTACCAATACCTATGGCCCGTCGGCTGGCGGCGTAGGCACAACTTTTGGCGGTGGCATCTTGAAACTGGGCAACAACAATTCCTTGGGTGCGGGTGACGTAAGCATGTCGGGCAGTGGCACGATTCAGGCGGGCGCGGCGCTGACATTGTCCAACAACATTATTGATGGCTCTGGCACAACCACGCTGGATAATAACGGCAACAATGTGACATTGGCTGGCGTGATTAGTGGTGCCGGTGCTTTTGCGAAAAGCAGCGCGGGCACGTTGAGTTTGAATAGTTCTAACAGTTATGCCGGCGACACGACCCTTAACGCCGGAACCGTTGTTCTGAACAATGCCTACGGAATTCCCGGCGGCACGAATTATGGCAACGTAACTCTTAATTCAAATGCCGTCCTCAATTTGAATGGCAATAACGTGGTGCTCAATGGTCTGGGTTCATCCACCAATACCGCAATCGTTGATACGCTTTCAGGTGGTTCTGTGACCCTCACGGTTGGTGAAAGTGGGGCGAGCGCCACCTTCTTGGGCAGCATTTCTAATTCGTCCGGCAGTTTGACTTTAGTGAAGGATGGCAACGGCGTAGAGACGCTCGCTGGCGTCAATGGTTATACTGGTGGCACCACGATTAACGCCGGAACTTTGCAGCTCGGCAACGGTGGAATCAGTGGCAACTTAGGTTCTGGCGCGTTGTTGGACAATGGCCTGTTGGGATTCAATTTGACCGGAGCCAAAATCTTTACTAACGACATCAATGGTAGTGGTGGTGTGCTTTTGAACAATGCCAGCCTCTCGCTTTGGCTGACTGGTAATAATGGCTTCACCGGTGGAATCACCAATTTTGGCGGGGCGCTTTGGGTTTCCAATTCCGCGACTGGATTGGGTGTCGGGCCGAAGACGGTTCTGTGTGCCAGTCCTAACGCCACGATTCATTTGGATGGCAGTCTGGGCGGCTTGAGTTTGGATAGTTCCATTGCTCTCTACTTGAGCGGCAGTGCCGGTGTCTTGTTTAACGAAGCGGGGAACAACACGGTTTCCGGAATCGTCGGAATGGTGAATGGCAATGGCAATCCGTATATCGTCGTGAACAGTGGCACGCTCACACTTGCCGGTGGAGTTAGCACGGTTGCTGGCAACAACCCTCGCACCTTGGTGTTGGGTGGTGTGGGCAACGGACTTATTTCTGGAAAAGTTACTGAAGCGGCTCCGGGCAGTCCGCAAGCATCCCTCACCAAACAAGATGCCGGAACTTGGACTTTGAGTTACGCCGGTAATGACTACAGCGGAGTAACGACCGTTAGTGGTGGCACACTCATTATTGATGCTGCCGGATCCTATTCGGGTAGCGGAGCCATAGTGGTTACCAACAGTGGAACTTTAAATTTCAACGGGACGGATAATGGTAACGGCGTCATCACAGTTAATAACGGTGGAATCCTGAATTTCAACGGGACGGATAGCGGCAACGGAACCATCACGGTCAATAGCGGTGGAACGTTGAACTTCAATGGGAATGATTATGGAACAGGTGGGGTGACGGTCGCTACGAATGGTATTTGTGGTGGTGTGGGCACAATCTTCTCAACGCCATCAGGCCCGACATTGGCATACCAATTGGGAGCGAAAGGTGCGTTCACCACTTCTGCCGGCGGTTCAACCCCGTTGACAGTTTATGGCAACGTCACATTGAACAACAACTCACTTACGGTGTTTGTCGATGGCGGCACACCTTTGTCTCCCGGCACATACACCTTGTTGAGCGAAGGTAATCCCGGAACTTACAGCATCAGCGGCGCCTTCTCGAGCGCGGCGACCATCGCTGGCGCAGGCATTGTGTCTGGGTCAAGAGCGGCCGTTGTCAGCAGCAGCTCGCAAGTATCGCTGGTCGTGTCACTCAATAGCACTTGGACCAACAATGCGAATGGCAACTGGACTACCGGAGCTAACTGGGACAGTAATCCCACCTATCCGAACGCTGCCGCGCAAGTGGCTACGCTGGGAGTTGGTTCCAGCCTGATTACGGTCAACTTGGATGCCAGCGAGACGGTTGGCGGGGTTGCTTTCACCAACGCTAATTCCTTTGCCGTCACCAACGCGGCTAATGTTCTGACCTTGGACAATAATGGCAACGGTGCGAGCATCAGCGTGGCAGCCGGCACGGCCAATTCAATTGCCACCGGAGTTTCCTTAAATGATGCCACGGCAGTCAGCACGGTGGCTGGCACGGCACTCGCAATTTCCGGCAGTATCAACGGCGGCTCCGCTTTGACTGCGACGGGCAATGGCGTGTTGACGTTATCGGGAGCAAATAGTTATAGCGGCACGACCACGCTGGGCGGCGGGACACTGGTGCTGGGTAGCACGACTGCCATCGGCTCCGGCACACTCACGATTAGCGGCGGCACATTAGATAGCTCCGTAGCGAATCTGGTCAATGCGAATAACAACGCGCAAAACTGGAACGGAAGTTTTGGCTTCGCCGGATCGCAGAGCCTGAACCTCGGCAGCGGGGCGGTGACACTGGGGAACAATCTCACAGTCACGGTCAATACCAACAAGTTGATTGTGGGCGGGGCCATTAGTGGTGCCTATACGCTAACATTGGGTGGAACCAACAACGGCACACTTGAACTAGATGCCGCCAATGGATTCACGGGCTTGACGATTGTGTCCGGAACCGTGGCCTTGGGCGACGACAACGCGCTTGGCACGGCCACGCAGATTCAATTATCACCGGCAGCCATCACACCAGCGGCGACCAACCTGACTATCATGTCAAAAGATTCCACAGCGCATACGATTACCAATGGATTCAGTGCTAATGGTTTTGACGGCCCTTACATCCTCGGTGGAGCGGGCAATCTAAACTTCAGCGGAACGATTGCCACAGGCAATGGCCAGAAGCGGTTTACGGTGAACAATACCACGACTTTCAGCGGCTTTGTCACGGACAATGGCGCTCCCAGTGGTCCGATTATTAAAGACGGTTCCGGCACGCTGGTGATTAGCGGCAGCAACACGTTGACGAAGCAATTCACACTCAATGCCGGCACGCTGGCCTTGGGCAGCACGAATGCGATAGGTTCAGGCGCCTTGACTATCAGTGGCGGTGGCTTGGATAGCACCGTAGCCAACTTGACCAATGCCAATAACAACGCGCAAACCTGGGGCGGCAACTTCTACTTTGCTGGTTCCCAGAATTTGAATCTGGGCACAGGCAGCGTCACCATGAGCGCCAACCGGACCATCACAGTCAGCAATAATACGTTTACGGTAGGAGGTGCCATTAGCGGCGCGGGCGCGCTGACCAAGGCTGGCGCTGGCAAATTGGTTCTCGCGGGTGCGAATACATTAACCAATAACACAACGGTTAGCGCGGGCACATTGGAAATTGTCCAAGCGACGCTGGCAACTAACTCAACGGTCTCCATCAGTAACAGTGCCGTGTTGAAATTGGACTTCGCGGTGACGAACAAAGTTGGCGCACTGGTTCTGAATGGCGTCACCCAGTCCGGCGGCGTTTATGGCAGTAGCACGCCGGGCGGCTACATCACCGGCACTGGCTATTTGCAAGTGGCGCAGACGGGTCCATCTGGACCGGCGAGCATTACGAGCAGCGTCACCGGCGGCGGTTCGACCTTGAGCCTCGCGTGGCCGTCAGGTCAGGGCTGGCGACTCCAGATGCAGACGAATAGTCTTGCGACCGGCCTCGGCACGAACTGGATTTATATTACGGATGGAAGTTTGAGCAGCACCAACATCACGATTGATGCGAACAAACCCACCGTGTTCTATCGTTTGACTTATCCGTGATTGGGGAAACGGACGGGGCTGCCGCAATAAGGGTTGTTGCGGCAGCCCTCAATTTAGATTACTGACTGTTAACTACGCCGTGAAAATTAAAATGAAATTATTTAAAACGAAGTCCGCTTCCGGATTCACCTTGATTGAATTGTTGGTGGTCATCGCCATCATCGCAATTCTGGCGGCCATGCTGTTGCCCGCACTTGCCTCCGCCAAAGAGAAGGCCAAGCGCATCGCATGTGTGAGCAATTTGAAGCAGATAGGACTGGGAGCCACCATGTATGCCGGGGATTACAATGATTTGGTTCCGCCCGCAAACACGAATGGAACCAGCACAAGCATTTTTGTGGTGAACGCAATTAAGACCAATGTGGTTGATGCTGTGAATTCCTACCTGAAAATCCAACCCAATAGCCCTTCGGTTTGGGTTTGTCCCGATCGTTCATCTACTCCATCTCCCGGACTTCCATATCAAGTTAATGATCAATGGCTCATCGGTTACTGCTATTTTGGAGGAATGAAAACTTGGACAGCCTCGCCGACTGGCACATCTTACAGTCCAGTAAAACTAGCTGCCGCAAAACCTTTCTGGGCCTTGGGAGCCGATAACAATATGAAAAATGTGGCGGGAAATCAGTGGGCTGGCCAGTATGCGGCGGCGAACATTCCGGCATATTTATGGGAATATGGCAGTATTCCGCCGCATCCTGTAAAAGGTGGTGACCCCGCTGGCGGCAATGAAGTGTTTGCCGATGGTTCGGCAACTTGGTGCCAATTTGCCAATATGTATCGGTTCAATTCCTACATCACTGCGCTTGGCGTTACTTTAGATTCCTATTGGTATCAGGACACGCAGGATTTTGATGCCGCCTTTCAAGCCCGGTTGTCAACTTTGAAGTGAACGGAAAAAATGATTTGCGTCCAACTCCGGCTTGGAATTGGAGACACCAACCTTGATGGCTTTTTAATCAGTCCATCGCCAACCAACGAGTGAATGGATCAAGCAAATTCAACGTGAACGCAAGGCTGCCGAAATTTTTCTTCGGCGGCCTTTTGCGTCTGCTTGTATGCGGATTCATTCTGGCATCAACCATTTTTGTTCGCGCGCAATCTCCAGTTTCGCTCGTGAAATTTGAAGCCGAGTCCGGCACGCTCGGTTCGGACTGGGCAGTGAGCAACAGCACCAGTCCCGCCTACATCACCATCACCACGGACTTCGCGGGAAATTACCCCAGCAACGCGACGCGTGTGGCGACTTACACCGTGACCTTTTCAGCGGCGGGAACGTATCAACTTTATGCCCATGTACGGGTCGGTTCCGGTGGAGCCAACGATGACAGCCTGTTTTACGGCAATGGCTTTGGCGTGAAAAATCCGACAAACAGTTCCGACTGGATTTTGGTCAACAGTCTGGCCAGCGTGGGCTTCACCAACGCGACGAACATCGTCACCGGCGGCGGCACGGTCGGCAGCGGAATTTGGAAGTGGATCAACCTTTCGCAATTCCTCGGGCAAAACGGTTTCATCGTGAACGCGGGAAATCTGACGCAGACATTTCAGATTGGCGCGCGCGAAAATGGCCTGGACATGGACGCCTTTGTTTTCGGCATGGTCAACTACACGTTCACCGTTTCCAATCTCGACAACGGCACGGACGGCACAGCACCGCCGCCGCCGCTTTGCTCGCTCGCGTGGACGAACACGCAACAGCGGATTGACGGCTTCGGTTTTTCCAGCGCGTGGTGCGGCCAGTTGAGCGCAGCAAAAAACAACGCGCTCTACAACACGCTGGGCATGTCCATCCTGCGCGTGCGCATTGACGAATCGGGCGCGTGGAGTCAGGAAACTGCAAACGCGGCAGCGGCGCACGCTGCTGGTATCAAAGTGCTCGGCTCGCCGTGGTCGGCGCCAACCAACTGGATTAGCAACGGCACAAATAGCGGCGGTTATCTGCTGCCGAGTCACTACGGAGATTATGTAAACTGGCTGAACAGCGCCTGCACGAACATGGTTTTGGATTACGTTTCAATTCAAAACGAGCCGGACTTCAGCGCGTGGATGAATTGGAGTTCCACGCAGATGTTCAACTTCATGAAAACCAACGCGCCGGGAATTGTGAAGCCCATCGTCATGCCGGAAGCGTTTCAATTTAACGACAGCTTTTCGGATCCGATCATCAACGATCCCGTGGCGGGAACCAATTTCGCCATCTTCGGCGGACATTTTTACGGCGGCGGAAATTATGTCCACACCAACGCCATCGCGCACGGCAAGCCGGTCTGGATGACGGAACATTATCTCGATGGCGGCACGACAAATTTTCCCGTCTGCCTGAATTGGGCCAAGGAAATCAGCGACGCGATGAACAACCAGTTCAACGCCTATATCGCGTGGTGGGCCTACGACAACGACACCAACATCAATCTCGCCAACCAGAGCGGCATCATTTTCAAGGACGGCTACACGCTGGGACATTTTTCAAAATTCATCCGTCCCGGTTTTTACCGCGTCGGCGCGACTAACACCATCGGCAGCGCGGACATCAGCGCCTTCAAGGACATCGCGTCCAGCAACTACGTCATCGTCGCCGTCAATCGCGGCAACACGGTCGTCACGCAGCAGTTCAATTTCACCGGCTTCCCCGCGTCGGCGGTCACGCCGTGGATTACCTCCGCGTCGCAGTCGCTCGCGGTGCAGACACCCATCACGAACGTGACTTCAACTTTCACTTACTCAATTCAGCCGTCGAACATCGTGACGTTCGTTGGTAGCGTGCCGCCATTGACACCAACAAACTTCACCGCCGCGCCGGGCAAAAACAAAATTGATTTGGGCTGGAATGCTGCCACCGGCGCGACGAGTTACAACGTCAAGCGCGCGACCAACAGCGGCGGGCCTTTTGTCACGTTGACGAACGTGACCGCCGCCAGTTTCAGCGACACCAATGTCGCCTTCGGCACGATTTATTTTTACGTCGTCTCCGCCGTGAACATCAGCGGCGAGAGTGCTAACAGTTTATCGGTGAGCGCGCAGGCCTTGCAGTATTTCACCGCGCTGCCATTGGCCGATGCGTATGTCGAAAGCGGCGGCAATGCTACCACGAATTTTGGAACCTCCACGAACTTGCTGGTGAAAAACAACGTCACCGTCGCGACGCGCAACGCCTATCTCCTGTTCGATGTTCACTCTCTGACCAATCTGCGAACCGCGACTGTGACGCTCGTGCCGAACCGAGTGGACGACCCGACGGTGAAAATGTATTACGAAATCGCTTCGACGAACTGGACGGAAAACGGAATCACCTGGAATAACCAGCCCGGCGGAACCGGTGTTTTTCTCACGACCAACACCATCGCGGTCGGTATGCCGGTGGTGCTTGATGTGACCGGCACGGCGGCGAATGCGGCGACGAATGGCGGATTGCTTTCGCTCCGCATCACGCAGCCGACCAATTCGTTCAATGGCCTGATTCAATTTTCCTCCAAGGAACATCCGACGAACAGTTGGCGGCCCGTGCTGGAATTTTCCTATTTCACCAACAGCGCGCCGGTCCTCACGCCGGTTGCGAGCCAAACCATCGGCGCCGGCGTGACATTGAATCTGACGAACTCCGCGACCGACACCGACGTGCCAGCGCAGTCACTGACGTTCACGCTGCTCGCCGCGCCAACGAACGCGACGCTCGTTTCGCTCAATGTAAGCAATGCGATTTTCACTTGGCGTCCGCTCATCGCGCAGGCCGCGAGCACGAACATGGTGCAGGTGAAAGTCTCTGACAGTGGCACGCCGACCTTGAGTGCGACAAATAATTTTATCATCACCGTTAACCCCGCCAGTCAGCCCGTGTTGAGATCCATTACGCTCGGTAGTCAGGTGAGTTTATCGGCGACGGGCTTGCTGGGGCCGGATTATTCGCTGCTCGTTTCGTCGAACCTCATCAACTGGCAAATCTTTTTTACGACCAATCCCGCAACGATGCCGGTCACGTTCACCGACACCAACAAAAATTCTGCCGCGCGTTTCTATCGCCTCCAACTTGGTCCGTAATCGAATCATGCCCAATAAATTTTCCACTTTGTTTTTTCAATGGCTGACCGCGACCGCAATTTTGATTTGCATTCAACGTTCCGCGTTTACGGCGGAATCTTGGGTTGCGACTTGGGGCTGCGCGCCGCAATTGGTTGAAGCCGGCAATCTGCCGCCCGTGCCGCTCGCGAATTGCACGCTGCGACAATTTGTCCGCACGAGCATTGGCGGAAAAATTCTGCGCGTCCGTTTCGCCAACATTTTTGGAACGAACTTCGTGGCCATCCGCGCTGCGCATGTCGCGCTCGCTGCCGGAAAAGGTAGCGCTGGCAATGGCGAAATTAATTCCGCCACCGACAAGCCGCTTACATTTCATGGCTCTTCTGAAGTAATCATCCCGCGCGGCGAAACCATTTTTTCTGACCCGATTAAATTTGATTTGCCTGCGCTAGCGGATGTCGCGGTGAGTATTTATTTCGGAGACATCTCGGTCGCGAGCATCACTGGCCATCCCGGCTCCCGCACCACGTCATTCATTATTGCGAGCAATTTTGTTTCCGCCGCGAGTCTGCCGGACGCAAAAAAAACGGCGCATTGGTATATCGTCACCGGAATTGAGATGCAGGCGAACGATGCCGGCAAAAGCATTGTCGTTATTGGAGACTCCATCACTGATGGGCGCGGCTCGACCACGGATGGCAACGACCGATGGCCGGACATACTTGCGCGGCGACTCGCGACGAATGCGCCAACGGCTGGCGTTGGTTTGGTGAACATGGGCATCGGCGGCAACGCAATTTTTGGCGGACTTGGGCCGGCAGCAATAAAACGATTTGATCGTGATGTGCTGAATCAAAATGGTGCACGTTACTTGATTGTGTTTGAAGGCGTGAACGACATCGGCGGTGTGAGTGATGCCAGTGCCCCGACGATGTTGACGAATCTCATCAATGCCTACACGCAGTTTGCCATCAAAGCTAAAGCTCATGGACTGCGTGCTTATGGTGCGACCATCACGCCGTTCGGCGGGAACGGCTATTACTCGGCTACGCACGAAGCCATCCGCCAGTCGGTCAATGCGTGGCTTCGCACCAACGCCGTTTTCGACGGCGTGATTGACTTCGACGTTGCCGTGCGCAATCCCGTGACGCTCACAAATTTTCAAGCGGCCTTTTTCCCCGGCAAAAATGCCGGCGATTGGTTGCACCTGAACCCGCTCGGTTACCAAGCGATGGGAATGGCAGTTGATTTGAATCTGTTTGTGCCTTGATAATTCATGTTGTCACCGATGAAATGCTCTGCCCTTGCCACTTTGTTCGCGCTTGTCGCCGCCATCACCACGGCAGCGAACACGCCGCGCGAACGCATTTCCATCAATGAAAACTGGCGTTTCACCAAAGGTGATCCGAACGGAGATCCTACCGGTTTGATTTATGACGTGCGGCCGGAAGTGAAAGATAAAAAGGATGACAAGGCGGCGGACAGCGAACCGACCGCGGCGGAAAAAATTGCGGCGACGAATCGAGTCGTGCTCAAGCCGTGGATTTTGCCGACGGCAAATGCGTTTATTGCTGACCCTGCGAAACGTCACACGCGTCCGGCGGAAAATATCGCGACGAATGTTTCTTACACTCAGTGCGACTTTGACGACAGAGCTTGGCAGAGCGTGAATCTTCCGCACGATTGGGCGATTGCTGGGCCGTTTGATGTTGACGGAAAAAATGTGGGCGGTGGCATGGGTCGGTTGCCGAGTCCGGGCATTGGTTGGTATCGCAAGCAACTCGACATCCCAGCGAGCGACGCGGACAAATCCATCTTTCTCGATGTGGATGGCGCGATGTCTTACGCGATGGTTTGGCTCAACGGTCACCTAGTCGGCGGTTGGCCGTATGGCTATGCGTCGTGGCGTGTTGACCTGACGCCATTCGTTGTAGCGGGTGGCACGAACCAACTGGCGATTCGCTTGGACAATCCGCCTGACTCATCGCGCTGGTATCCCGGCGGTGGGATTTATCGCAACGTCTGGCTGACCAAAACACAGCCGGTGCATGTAGGTCAATGGGGAACACAACTGACCACGCCGGAAATTTCCTGCGACCGCGCCACGGTGAATTTGAAGGTGACGGTAAATAATGATTCCAAGCAATCCGCGAAGATAAGCGTGACCACGGAAATTTTTGCGCTGGATAAAAATGACAAACCCACTGGCGACGCTGTTGCGAAGATTGCGCCGGTAGATTTGAAAATCGGCGCAGGCGAAAGTGGGGTTACGGCTGGTGCGAGCTACGTCACCAATCCAAAATTTTGGGGCCCGCCGCCGACACAGCAGCCAAATCGTTACGTTGCCGTCACGACGATTTTTCAAAACGGGCAAGTAATTGACCATTACGAGACCCGCTTCGGCATTCGCGATATTCGCTTTGATCCCGACCAAGGGATTTTAGTCAACGGCGAGCGCATTCCGCTGCGCGGCGTCAATCAGCACCACGATTTGGGAGCGCTGGGCACCGCTTTCAATGTTCGTGCCGCGCAACGGCAGTTGGAAATCCTCCGCGAAATGGGCTGCAACGCGATTCGCCTGAGCCACAATCCGCCTGCTCCGGAGTTGTTGGAGCTGACGGATAAAATGGGGTTTCTCGTGATTGACGAAATCTTTGATTGTTGGGAGCGGAAAAAAACGCCGTTGGATTTCCATCTTATTTTTTCGGATTGGTCGGAACCGGATTTGCGCACGCTCATCCGTCGTGACCGGAATCATCCGTCGGTGTTTCTGTGGAGCGTTGGCAACGAAGTTGGCGAGCAATACACCGGCGCGGACGGCGCGAAAGTGGCGCAACGTCTCGTTGCCATTGCGCACACCGAAGACGCCACGCGTCCTACGACTACCGCGATGAATTTTGCTAAACCGAATATGCCGTTGCCCGCCGTCGTGGATGTCATCGGCCTGAATTATCAGGGCGAGGGCATTCGCGACACGCTGCCGACCAATGAAATCAAAGGCATTCGCACGCCGCCGCAATATCCGAGCTTTCACGCTGCCTTCACCAACAAAATGATTTTCAGCACGGAATCCGCCGCCGCCTTGAGTTCGCGCGGAGAATATTTCTTTCCAGTTTTCAATGGCATCAGTGCGCCGGTGAAAAATGGTGCCGGCGGCGATTCAAAAAAGCAGCAAGTCAGCGCGTATGAACTCTACGCGGCGGATTTCGGCTCGTCGGCGGATAAAGTTTTTGCCGCACAAGATCGCAATCCATTTGTCGCGGGCGAATTTGTTTGGAGCGGTTGGGATTATCTTGGCGAGCCGACGCCTTATTACGGCGCGCGCAGTTCGTATTTTGGCATAATAGACTTGGCCGGATTCAAAAAAGATCGCTTCTATCTTTACCAATCGCGCTGGCGTCCGAATTTTCCGCTGGCGCATATTTTGCCGCACTGGACTTGGCCGGAACGCGTCGGTCAGGTTACGCCGGTTCACGTTTTCACTTCCGGCGACGAGGTGGAACTATTTCTGAACGGCCAATCGCTGGGACGAAAAAAGAAAGGCGCTTATGAATATCGCCTGCGCTGGGACGGTGTGATTTATGAGCCGGGCACACTCAAAGTTGTCGCCTATAAAAATGGAAAGCCGTGGGCGACGGATGAAGTAAAAACTGCGAGCGAACCAGTAAAATTAAAATTGGAATCTGACCGCGACGTGATTCGCGCAGACGGAAAAGATCTGGCTTTTGTCACCGTGACCGTGACGGATAAAAATGGTTTGACTGCGCCGCGCGCGGATAATCGAATTCATTTTGAGATTGAAGGGCCGGGTGAAATCGTGGCGATGGACAACGGCGACCCAGCGAGTTTTGAATCATTTCAATCGCACAATCGCAAGGCGTTCAACGGACATTGCTTGGTGATTGTTCGTGCCAAGACCGGACACGCCGGCCAGATAAAACTTAACGCGCTGGCGGAAGGTTTAAAGATCGATTCGGTTTTCATTACCACTACATTGCCAAACAAATAAACTTTATGAAAAAACTTAATGCTTTTTTAATTTTCGCGACCTTTGCGGTCGCCGGCTTTGCTGCCAGTCCGACTTTCACGGTGGACGCAAGCCGTTCCGTTGGACAAGTCAGTCCGACGCTTTATGGTTTAATGACCGAGGAAATTAATCATAGTTATGACGGCGGCCTTTACGCCGAGCTGATTCAGAACCGTGCGTTTCTCGACAGTGAAAAGTCACCGGTTCACTGGTCAGTCGTGAATGACAAAAATTCCGCCGCCGCCATCGCGCTCGACTCTTCCAATGTTTTTAATGACAAGCTCACAGCCAGCTTGCGGCTGACGGTGACGCAGGCGGATAAGAAAAATTCTGCCGGTGTGGCCAATGATGGCTATTGGGGAATTCCCGTGCAGCCGAAAACAACGTATCGCGCGATGATTATTGCGCGAGCGGACGCCAATTTTTCCGGGCCGGTCACAGTTTCAATTGTGAGCGACGACGGAAAAAAAGTTTTTGCGACGGAAAAGTTTTCCGGACTCACGACGGTTTGGAAAAAGTTTGATGTGACGCTCAAAACGGGCAGGGGAACGCCGACGGCGCAGGCGCGTTTTGTCATCACACTGAATCAGCCAGGAACAATCTGGCTTGGCTTGGTCTCACTATTTCCGCCGACGTGGAACGATCAACCGAATGGTTTCCGGAAAGATCTGATGCAAATGTTGGTGGGCTTGAATCCAAAATTCTTACGTTTCCCTGGCGGGAATTATGTTGAAGGTGACACGGTAGAGACGCGGTTTGATTGGAAGAAAACGATTGGCCCGATTGAGGAACGTCACGGTCATCCGTGTCCGTGGGGTTATCGCTCGACGGATGGTTTGGGGCTTTTGGAATTTTTGCAGTGGTGCGAGGATATGAAATCTGAACCGGTGCTGGCCGTTTACGCCGGTTATTCGCTCAAGGGAATGCACGTCAATCCCGGTGCTGATCTCGAGCCGTTCGTGCAGGACGCGCTCGATGAAATCGAATACGTCACTGGCGACACGAACACGACTTGGGGCGCGCAGCGTGCGAAGGACGGTCATCCCGCGCCGTTCATTTTGCACTACGTCGAAGTCGGTAACGAAGATTGGTTCGACAAATCAAAAAGCTACGACGCGCGGTTTGCGCAGTTTCACGACGCCATCAAAGCCAAGTATCCACAGCTTAAAACTATTTCCACCATTGGCGATGATCAGCCCGAAAAAACGCGCGTCAAGAGCCGCAAGCCCGATATGATAGACGGACATTACTACCGCTCGGTAGACGCGTTTATTCAAATGTCGCCGGATTACGCGAAAAATTATGACCGCAACGGCCCGGAAATTTTCGTCGGTGAATGGGCGGCGTATGAAACGCCGTTCGTGCCGTGGGACAAACGTTCGCAGAAGGAACCGCCCACACCAAATCTGAAGGCGGCGATTGGCGACGGCGTTTTCATGGCGGCGATGGAGCGAAATTCCGATTTAATTAAGATGCAATGTTACGCGCCACTTTTCGTGAACGTGAATCCGGGCGCGCGTCAGTGGCGTCCGGACATGATTGGTTACGATGCGATTTCCGCTTATGGTTCGCCGAGCTATTATGCGTTTCAAATGTTCAGCCGAAATGTGGGTGACGAAATACTTGCCACGGCATCAGCCGAAACTGCGGTTCAAGGTTGCGCAACGCGCGACAGTCGGACGGGCGAAATCATCGTCAAGCTCGTGAATCCGCAGCCCACGGTTGAGACGTTGAAGCTTGAGCTTAAAGGCGTCGGCGCGCTCGGCGCGACGGCGGAGGTAATTACCTTGTCAGGTAGTCCGGAGGACACGAATGCGATCAATCGTCCCCGCCACGTTGTGCCCGTCACGCGGAAGCTGCGCGACGTGAAAGCGCAATTCACTTACACATTGCCAGCGAACAGTATCGTTGTGCTCAAGTTCCATGCGCATTAATAAAATCTTAAACGACGGCATCCACGCAGTGCGAAGGCTGCGGCGGGCCAAGCTCTAGCCAGCCAGTATAAAACTGGTGCAACTTTTTATTACCATTTTAAAAATGAAATCAAACCGACTGATGAATATCGTTCGTTCGCGCATTCTCCTAATTGTGACGAGCGTGGTTTTGGTAGTTACAGCAGCAGGCGCAGTTGCAGCGGACACCTCCACCCCGCCGTTTGTGAGTCCGATGTTCGGCGACAACATGGTTCTGCAACGCGGTAAGCCCAACACGATTTGGGGTTGGGCTAAAGCGGGACAGGAAATCCGGATAACCATCGCCAGCAATACGGCCAAGACGGTGACGAAAGATGATGGCCGTTGGTCGGTCGAAATCGTGCCGCCAGCTCCCGGTGGGCCATACACCATCACGATTGATGGGCCGCAACACGTCGAATTTCATGAGGTGCTGGTGGGCGATGTCTGGCTGTGCGGTGGCCAATCGAATATGGAATTTGGATTAGGCCGGGCGCGCAATGGAGCCGAGGAAATCAAAATGGCGGAACATCCGGAAATACGTTTGTTCATGGTTAATAAGCAGATTGCTTACGCGCCGGTAGCAACGCCGCAAGGCGTTTGGAAAATTTGTTCACCGCAAACCATCAGTGCTGACGGTTGGGGCGGCTTCTCGGCGGTGGCTTACTTTTTTGGACGGCGATTGCAACAGGAAATTCACGTGCCAATCGGACTGGTGCAGGATTGTGTTGGTGGCACGCCAGCGGAAGCATGGACGAGTGCTGAAGCGCTGCGTCCGCTCAAGGATTTCAATGCCACGTTGGATGAAGTAGATCGGCTACGCGCCAAGGGCGGTCCGCAATACGGCAATTATATTTCGCATTGGTATGACGAGTTTGACGCTGGCCAGAAGGATAACGCTTGGTTTGCGCGCAGACTTGATGAACGCGACTGGCAAACGGTGACTATCCCCGGCGGCTTCCGCGAACTCGGCGTTCCCGCGACGCCGGCGGTTTGCTATTTCCGTAAAACCATTGTGCTACCCGATCCGCTGCCGGCAGGTGGCGCGAAAATTCAGCTTGGCGTTATCGAACGGATGGATACGACGCAAATTAACGGCCATTGGGTCGGAGCGAGTGCGTGGGTGGAAAATCCGCGCACATACAAAATTGATGACGGCATTCTTGTGCCGGGCACAAACGTTATTGCGATTCGCGTTTTCAAAACGCAGTCCAACGGCGGTTTCCAATCCAAGCCGGAAGAACTCAAATTGGTGCTCGGCGAAAAAACCGAAATTCCGCTCGCGGGTGAATGGAAAGGCAAACTTTCGGTGGACGCGCGTCCGCCGCATCCGCTGCCCGCCGGTTTTGAAAATTGGCCCACGATGCCCGCCGTTCTTTACAACGGCATGATTGCCCCCGTCGCGCCATTGGCGATCTGTGGTGCGATTTGGTATCAAGGTGAAGCCAATGCGGGCCGCGCCGCGCAATATCAAAAGTTGTTGCCAGCCATGATCGCCGACTGGCGAAAAACTTTTGGGCAGGGGGATTTTCCGTTTTACATCGTGAGCCTCGCGGCGTTCATGGCGCACAAGGATAATCCTGGCGATGATGGGTGGGCGGAGTTGCGCGAGGCACAGGATATCACCGCTCGCACAGTGACAAACTCGGGTTTAGCTGTGGCCATTGATGTGGGCGATGCCAAAGACATTCATCCCAAGGATAAAAAGGAAGTCGGCAAACGGCTCGCGTTGCTTGCGCTGGTCAAGCATTACGGCGAAAAATTTTCCTGCTCCGGCCCGCAGTTCGCTGCGGTGGAAAAAATTCCCGGCGCACTGAAAATTCATTTTGATCACGCGGATGGCGGGTTGGTGGTCAAAGGCGACAAGCTGGAAGAATTTGCCATCTGCGGCGAAGATCGGAAATGGCATTGGGCCGATGCCAAGATTGAAGGAGATACGATTATTGTTTCGTGTGCTGAAGTGCCCCAACCAATTTTCGTGCGCTACGCGTGGCAGGCCAACCCGAAAGCAGTTCTATTTAATGGCGTCGGATTGCCTGCGGTTCCGTTCCGCACGGATCACTGATGGCAGGTTGCGCGTTGTCGCAACGGCAAGACTTGAAAGTTTATGAATTTAAAATCCGTTTCGAATTTTATATATCTGGCCGCAGCGTTTGGCTTGGTAGCTGTGGCCTGTGCGAATGGAGCGGAATCCGCTCCGCCCTCTAACATTTCATCGAACCGCGTCATTAGCGCCGACGTTAAACAAGTCAAAAAGCCGCGCTCGCTGGTCTGGCAGGATTGCATCGGCGCGGGGCGCGTCGCCGAAGGTTTGCGCGCTGGCTGGCGTCAGCAGCTCGAGGAATGTCATCACGAAATCGGTTTCAAATACATTCGCATGCACGGCTTGTTGCAGGACGAACTTGGCGTTTATTCCGAAGGCGCGGACGGCCAACCACGTTACAACTGGCAATACGTTGACGACGTTTATGATTTTCTTTTAAGAATCGGCCTGAAGCCATTTGTGGAATTTGGTTTCATGCCGAATGCCCTCGCTTCCGGCAAAGGAAAAATTTTCTGGTGGCAGGCGAACGTCACCCCGCCGAATAATTACGCCAAGTGGGATGCTCTTATCACCGCGCTCGTCAAACACTGGCAGGATCGCTACGGCGAAAGGGAAGTGAAAACGTGGCGCTTCGAGGTTTGGAACGAGCCGAATTATCCCGGCTTTTGGCATCCGCCGACCAATACCCCGCCGCGTGACGCCTATTTTGAACTCTACGAACACACGGCGCGGGCAGTGAAAAGTGTTGGCACCAATTATCTCGTTGGCGGGCCAGCGGGGGCTGGGCCGGTGTGGACGAAGGAACTCATTGAACTGTGTCAGCAAAAAATTCTGCCGCTTGATTTCATCAGCTACCACGCTTACGGACTCGGCGGCGGACCGAGCGGATTGGATGAATACGGCAATCAAAAATTATATCTTTCACCTGATATTCATTCCGTCGCCGGCATCGTAAATAGCCAGCGAACCATCATCGAAAAATCCGCGCAGCCGGAATTGCCGATTCACATCACCGAATGGAGCGCGTCATATTCGCCGCGCGATCCGATTCACGATTCATATTTTTCCGCCGCGTTCATTCTTGAGCAGTTGCGCCGCACCGAGGCCGTCAGTTCGATGAGCTATTGGACGTTCACCGATATCTTTGAAGAAAATGGCCCATCGCCGCGGCCGTTTCACGGCGGGTTTGGGTTGATAAACTACGAGGGCATACGCAAGCCGGCGTTCTGGGCGTATAAATTTCTGGCGCAACTCGGCGACACGGAATTACAAAACGCGGACACGTCGTCTTACGTTTGCACGGACAAAAATGGCGGCGCGCAAGTTTTGCTGTGGGACATCACGCATCCAACCGACGGCAAGGTGAGCAATCAGGATTGTTTTTTCAAGTCGCAGCCGACGCGCGAAAAAGGAGAAGTTACGGTGAAGTTAAAAAATCTTTCACCCGGAAATTATCGTCTGCGGATTTATCAAATCGGCTATCAACAAAACGATCCGTATTCGCGTTATCTGGAAATGGGCAGTCCGACTGATTTAAGTCGCGAGGCCGTGGCTGAACTAAAAAATTTATCTGCTGGAAAACCAGTTTCCGAAAAGACAGTGATGGTTGGTGGCAACGGCGAATTTGAGACGGCCTTGCCGCTGCGCGAGAACGATGTTTATTTTGTTTCGCTAGAACGCGAATGATTTCGCGACCAATCCATGGAGCAAAAATCAGTTTTTTACAGCGGCGACTTTGTTTGACCGATCACAAAGGAATGTGCATTTTCTGCAACCAAAGCCATGCGAAATGATTCACACCGATCCGACCGCAGGGATTTTTTTAGAATCTGGTTCGTGTGGTGGTGGCTGCTGGCGGTTGCGGTCGGGTCGGCTTCGGCGCAGAACTTACCCGCGATTACTAATCTGCAGCAGTTGACGCAAACCTTGAATTCTCATCCGCGGGGCTATGGCGATGTGCATCTGGAAATGACGGTTTGTGCCGCGAGCCGGCCGAAAGTTGGCGTGCTGATCGTGCAGGATAAAACGGGAACGGAATTGTTGGAACTGGGTAATTTCGGACGAGCGATTCTGCCCGGCGAACGCATCAGCATTCAAGGCTGGTATGATTTTTTCCGCAAACGGGAAATGGGCATTGAAATTACCAAGTCACCGCTGGTGGACAATGATGGCATCCACTTTCCGCGAACATGGACGGCCAACGCCACGCTCAAGGCTGGGATGGCGCCGCTGCGGCTGGACTGGTTTCACGGCTTGCGCGATTTCAATCTGGAGGTTTATTGCTACGCGTCGAACGGGCCGCCGGTAAATCTCATGGCGTCAAATTTTTGGCATGCGGTCGTGGATGAAACGTCCGGCCAGACGAATTTTTTGCCCGGTTTACATGCCGAAGGTTACGAAGGCTATTGGGAGGCCGTGCCGGATTTTGAATTGCTGCAACCAGTTAAAATCGGGCTGGTAACAAACTTTGACGTTGGCTTCAGAACGCGCGATGAGCGAGTGGGCATCCGTTACGCCGGCTACTGGAACGTGCCGCAGGACGGGCAATATAATTTTCGGGTGCGCTCGGATGATGGGAGCTTGCTGTTTCTCGATAAGCTGGAAATGCGGGTCACCCACGTCGGCACGACCACGATTCCGATTCCCCGTCCTGGTCTCTATGGTGAAACGATGCGCAGTCTGGCCGACCGGCGGTGGATGACGCTGGAAGGTCGGGTTGGTTTCGTCACAAAAAAAGGTGAGGGGATTGAATTTGATTTGCACTCAGACCGGGATGTAATTCCCGTTCGAGTCGCGGATGCCGCTGGCCTTGACCCATCGCGTTTGCAGAATGCGCGCGTCAAAGTTGTCGGCGTTGGCCGAGCGGTGCTGACGGCGGATCAACGGTTGGTGCTGGGGAAATTATTTATGGCCAGCGCCAAGGAAATTCAGTTGGTCGAGGAAGCGCCCGGCAGCAAATCCTCATTGCCGCTCACGACGGTGAGGCAGGTGCAAGGCTTGCAGATTGAAGATGCGCGGCGTGCGTTGCCGGTGCGACTTTGCGGAGTGATTACGGATGCCAAGAATTCTGTGTTTGATCGCTGGGTATCATTTCAAGACGACACGCGCGGAATTTTTGTGAGCCTGACTTTGGTTTCCAACACACTGCCGGCCTTTGGCGAATTTTGGGAAGTGCAAGGCCACAGCGGAGCCGGTGATTTTGCGCCGGTCGTAATTGCCGATAAGATGACTCTTTTAGGCGCTGGCCGATTGCCCGAGCCGGTGCGCCCGACGTGGACCGAACTGCTGAATGGCAGCAAAGATGTTCAATGGGCGGAACTGCAAGGATTGGTCACCGATGTGCAAAGTAACCGCGTCACGCTGCTCCTGCCCGAAGGTCGGCTGGAAGTTCAAATGGATGGTTATGACCAAGCGGAGCTAAAGCCGTTCCAAAAAAATGTCGCCCGAATTCGCGGTGTGCTCTACGCCGTTTGGAATGCGAACAACCGCGAAGTGCGCGTTGGCAGTGTGCGGATGCGCAACGCCACCATCAGCGTGGATATGCCCGCGCTGGCGGATCCGTTTGCCGCCGTGGAAAAAACGCCGCGTGACCTTTTGCTGTTCGACGCGCAAGCCACGCCATTTCGTTGTGTGAAAGTGCGCGGACAAATTATCTACGCCGATGCGACGCAGCTTTTTTTGCAGCAAGACGGAGCCGGACTCCGGCTGTTGCCCGCCGACAAAACCGACGTATGTGCAGGCGATTTGGTGGAAGCCGCTGGTTATCCTGACATTGGCCGACCAGCTTTGTTGTTGCGGGAAGTTTTAGTGCGTAAAACGGGCGCGGCCGCATTGCCACCCGCACGCAAACTGGCGGAATCCGAATTGGCGCGGGAAAATCTGGATTCAACGCGGGTGCAGGTGAGCGGAAAACTGCTGGGCTGGCATTTGGAGCAAGGCGCGCTGGTTTTGGAAATGCAATCCGGCACCCATTTGTATCTGGCGCGGCTGTCACCTGAAGAATCATCGCAACTTTCGTTGCGCGTTGGCAGCCGTCTGGCGCTGGCGGGCGTGTATGTGGCGCAGGGTCGCAACCTGCAATCCGGCATGGAAGCCGAATCGTTTGAACTATTGTTGAATTCAGCTGCGGACATTGTCGTGCTTTCGCAACCTTCCTGGTGGACGCTGCAGCGAATGCTGATTCTCGTTGGTATGTTGCTGGCGGTTTTGATTTTTACCGCCGCCTGGATTACGCAATTGCGACGACAGGTTGAAATGCGCACCGCGCAGCTCCAGCGTGAAACCCGTGAGCGCGAGCGCATCGAGCGCCGCCATGCGCTGGAATCCGAGCGTTCGCGCATCGCCCGCGATTTGCACGACGACCTCGGTTCCAGCCTCACCGAAATCAGCGTGCTCGCCAGCACCGGCCAACGCCCGACTAGCGCGGAAGGCAGTCACGCCAATTTGTTCCAGTCCATCGCTGGTAAGGCGCGCAACCTCATCGCGGCATTGGATGTCATCGTGTGGGCGGTTGATCCCGAGGATAATTCACTCCAATCACTCGCCGATTATTTGTGCGGCTACGCCGATGAATTTTTTTCCAATACCAACCTCTCGTGCCGTTTCAAGGTGCCTGTCGTTTTCCCGCAAATTACTTTGGAAGGGCGCGTGCGGCATGATTTGCATATGGCCGTGAAGGAAGCGCTCAATAACATTGTGCGCCACGCGGAAGCGACCGAGGTGGAATTTAAGATGGCGGTTGCCGATGGAATGCTGGAGATTGAAATTGCCGATAATGGCAAAGGCTTTGCCGGCGCGCCGGAAAAAGATGGTCACGGTTTAAAAAAT
The DNA here is from genome assembly GCA_903833055.1 of uncultured Verrucomicrobia subdivision 3 bacterium. Taxonomy (GTDB): domain Bacteria; phylum Verrucomicrobiota; class Verrucomicrobiia; order Limisphaerales; family UBA11358; genus UBA11358. The sequence continues at coordinate 36,917 of CAILDU010000201.1, forward strand.
TTACCCACGCGACTTAAGGGTATTGGCGGCGATTGCACCATTGAATCGCGTCTCGGTGGTGGCACTACGGTGAAAATATCTTTGCCGGTGCCGAAGGCGGGCGGAGCCAAAGCCGAACCGAATTGAATACGACGTTTGACTGATTTTATATTTACCGCCGTGATTTAGAATTGTCATCAAACCACATTGCATTTCGCAATTTGAGAGAGATGGCATGACGGCACAACTAGCACCAAGCATTGAACTGATGACGAAGGTCGCCATAGTCGAAGACAACGCCACGTTGCGCAAATATCTGGCGGAGATGGTAGGCAATACGCCCGGCCACCGTTGCGTTTGCACCTGTGCGTCGGCGGAGGAAGCGGTCGTGGAAATCCCCCTGCACAAGCCGAACGTCGTGCTCATGGATATTCATTTGCCAGGCGAATCCGGTATTGCCTGCACTGCGCGTCTGCGGGAAAAGATGCCGGATTTGCAGGTCATCATGTTGACCGTTTACAAGGACATCAAAATGATTTTTCAGGCACTCAAGGCGGGCGCTTGTGGCTATGTGCTAAAACGTTCCGACGAAAAGGAAATTCTTGATGCCATCGCCGAAGTTCGTTCCGGTGGTGCGCCGATGACCAGCGAAATCGCCCGCATGGTGGTGCGCTCGTTCATGGAGGCGCCCAAAACGTCGGATCCAAATGACACGGATCAATTATCAAGCCGCGAGCTGGAAATCCTCGCGCTGGTGGCCGAGGGTTGCCCGAACAAGGAGATTGCCACCCGCCTTTTCATCAGCAACAGCACGGTGCGGACGCACTTGATGCACATTTACGAAAAACTTCACGTTCGCTGTCGCACCGAGGCCGCAGCAAAATACCTTCGTTCTAAACCGCCCAGCTTGCCGTCGCGTCCAGATGCTCGCGCAAACTAAACTTTGAAAACAGCTTCAGTTTCATTGGTCTAACGTAGCCAGATAAAGCGTAGTCGTGGACGCAGTTGAGGGCTGGCCTCAAACCCGCTTTTCATCCGCGTCGAGCATGTCCACGAAACATTGCACGTCGTCTCGGTGGGCGATGCCAGCCTGTTCCTTCCGCATCTTCAAGCGCGCCTTGGCGGCTTCGTCATTCGCGAGCGGGCGGCTCAAAACATCCTGCCAGTGCGCCGTTTTTTCGGCGGCGGTGCGCTTCACATTTTTGCGAACCCAGTCGCACACTTCGCCATCGGTGATGGAATTTTTCACGACCTCGACAAATTGTTCGTGCGTCAGGCCGGCGGCCTTGAGCCAGAAACCGTCAAACGCCTTACCGAGATTTTCCTGGTAGTCGGCGTGCAATTTGCCCGCGAGGTGCAGACGGATTTTGTCAACGTAACGCGGCAGGTAGCTCCAGCCGTCCATGGTTTCGCGCGGGCTGCGGGGATAAATGATTTCGCTCATGCGAAAATCATCCTTCAACCCGCAAAAAAATCAACCACAGATAAACACGGATGCACACGGATTATATTTCACAAGCCGGTCACGTCCGGCTGCGCGTGCCTTGCCATTTAATTTTGCCCA
>CAILDU010000202.1 GCA_903833055.1 uncultured Verrucomicrobia subdivision 3 bacterium
CCGGCAGCGGCAAGCACGAGCGCACTTCCAATATCAAATTACGCATTCCGCCCGGCGTCGAGTCGAACTCGCGTCTGCGTTCGTCCGGCAACGGCGAGGCGGGCGGGCGCGGCGGTCCGGCGGGCGATCTTTACGTTTTCTTGCAGGTCAAAGAACATGAAATCTTTTCGCGCGAGGGCGATGATTTGTTGTGCGAAGTTCCGGTGAGTTTTATTCAAGCCACGCTCGGCGCGGAGATTGAAGTGCCGACGTTACAAGGCAAAGCCACGGTGAAAATTCCCGCTGGCACACAGCCCGGCACGTTGCTGCGCCTCAAAGGTCGCGGCGTGAAAAATCTGCAAGGCCACGGGCAAGGCGATTTGCACGTCCGCGTGCAGGTCGAAGTGCCGACGCACTTGAACGCCGAGCAGAAACACAAGTTGTCCGAGTTCGCCGCGCTCTGCGACGGCAAGGAAATGCCCTTGTCGCAAGGGTTTTTCGAGAAGGCGAAAAAGTTTTTCCACTGATTTTGTAGGCGACGAGGTGACGAGTCTCTAATTATGATTCGCAGAAAATAATGAGCCTCCTCACGTCGGCTCCTACAAATTAAAAGTATGCACCGTTTCCATCTGCCGCCCGCGAATTGCCGCGAGACTTTGCTGCGGTTGGACGGACGCGAAGCGCACCACGCGCTCCACGTTCTCCGCCTTCAGCGCGGCGAACGCGTGACCGTTCTGGACGGCGCGGGCACGGAATTTTTTTGCGATGTCGAAAGCGCCACGAAAAATTCTCTCGTGCTAGCGGTGAAGGAAAAGAAATTCACGCCCGCCCCGCCCTGCGCTATCAGGTTGCTCGTCGCGATTCCGAAAGGAAAAATCATCGAGTCTATCATTCAGAAAGCCGTGGAGCTGGGCGCGCACCGCATTGTGCCGCTGCTCACGGAGCGCGTCGTGACGCAGCTCGACGACGATGGCGCGGAAGCGAAGCACGAGAAATGGCAGACCGTCGCCATCGAAGCCATCAAGCAATGCGGCGCGCCGTGGTTGCCGAAAGTCGAAGCGCCGCAGACCATCGCGGAATTTCTGGCGCGCGGCGAAAAAATCGAATTGTCGCTCATTGGCTCATTGCAAACGGAGCGGCGGCATCCGCGTGAATGGATTTTGGAATTTCAAAAGCAGCACGGACGTTTGCCACACAGCGCGGGCGCGTGGATCGGGCCGGAAGGTGATTTCACGCTCGCGGAATTACAGACCATCGCAGCTGCGGGCGCAAAACCGGTCACGCTCGGCGCGCTCACGTTGCGCGTGGAAACGGCGGCGATTTATTGCCTGTCGTTTTTGAATTACGAATTGCAGGTGTAAACGGTGGACGTCCACCAGCAGTCGCTACCGGTGCAGCGAAACAATTAATTCCGTCAACTTGGCTTTCAACAAGTTCACCGCCCCACCGCCGCCGTTCAGGGCTGCTGCAAACCGAGGATTAATTGATTAAACAGATAGTAGAGCGGATACACATCCGTGGGTATCATCGGCGTGTTCATCGGGATGGTGGTGGAATCCACCGTGATCAAATTCGGAATCGCCGTGGCCTTGTTCGCCAGTTGCGCGGACAGCGCCGTGATTTGATTCTGCAAATCCGTGAGCTGCGCCTGCTGCGCCGTGATGAGGTCGTTCAACGCGTTAAATTGATTGCGTAATTCCGCCGCCACGACGGGCGCATGGTCAGCGGGCAAAGTTGGATCGTAAGGCATAAAAATAGTTATGAGTGATGAAGTTGGTTATGAGTTATGAGTGGCGAGTTATGAGCGGGAGCCGCCTTTGCTCATCACTCGTCACTCGCCACTCGCCACTTTTTTACGGAACCACCTTCACCGACGGATCGCTCCACGCGCCTTTGCCCGCGCTGTTGATGCCGCGCACACGCACCCACATTTTTGCGCCGCTCGTCAACCCCGTCAACGTCGTGCTCGATTTCGTTACCGTGTCCGCCGTGACGAAACTCGTATTCGTGAACGGATCCGCGCTCGTCTGCACCTCGTAACTTTTGCCGTTCGCGAGAAAATCCCAATGCGCGTCCAGCGAACCCGCATTGTCGCCCGCCGTCAGCGAAAGATTTTGCACCTGCCCCGGAACCGTCTGCGGCGTCTTGGCCGCGCGCACATCCAGACCCGCGCTCAAGATTTTTGATTCATCGCCCGCCGCCGTGAGGTCCACGTAAGCCACAAGTTGCATCGCCAGCGCCGCCAAAGTTGCCATCGCCGCGTCCTTATCCGCCGTCGCCTGCTTGGAAGCCGCCGCCGCGTTGTTCGACGCCGTGAGCGCCGCTTGCGCCGTGGTGATCGCCGTGCCGAACGTCGCCAGCGGTGGCACGGGCGTGGTGAAGTTCGCATTGCCCGTGAGCGCCGTTTGAAGGTCGCTGCACGTTTGCAACGTGTCCACGTCCGACACTTGGTTGAGGCTGAATTTTACTTTGGCCATAACTTTCCTTTTAGTTGTTGGCGGCAGCGTCACGTCGTCATAAACCACCCCGCTGTCATACGTCAATCCGGGGGTGTCGTAGAAGAACATAAGCTCTCGCCGGTTTTAGTTTGTTTAGTTTTACGTTTGACCGACCGACCGACAGCTTTACGCGACCCGTGGCGTGACGTAGAAAAGCTTTTTTCACATCTGAAACTACTGCTTACAGATCTAAAACCTTCCGTTCTACGTCTAAAATTTCTAGTTATACGTCAACCGAACCCTTTTCTTAATCAACCAAGCCCTTATCTTGATCAACCAAACCATTTTCTTAATCAACCGAAGCCTTTGCTTGATCAACCAAACCCTTTCATTGATTAACCAAACCTTTTTGTTGATCTAAAACTTTTAGTTTTACGTCTAAAAAATGATTTTTTAGGTCAAAATTACGCCCGCGCCGACCTGCAACCGCGTCCTAACTGTCTGCCGAAATGAGAGTTACGCGAAATCGCCGGTAAAACGACCCAACTTGCCCGTAATCCTGCTCATTTAATAAGGAATGTCCGCCCGCGCCGGAAAGCAGACAATTATTTTTGGAAAAGTTTGGGGCGGAGCGTAGCGGCGACTCGGCAGAGCGCCGCAAAATTAACCGGAAGTTTTCAAATTTTAGATGGCGGCTTTCTACCGAAAGCCGCTACGCAGGCGGGACGACGCGGAACGATTTCACCATTTCGCCAGCGGACATTTTTTGGCGCCGTCAGGCGCGGCATCTTGGTAGAACCATGAATGATTCAATCCCGTTGGGATTGGCTCTGGGATTAGCTCCCGAACCGCGCGGAGCGTCTTGGAGTGCGCCCAGCCCTCTGGCGCTTTGGGCGGGCGGGCGATGGCAAAATGACCGGACAAAGTTTAATGCCAGCCAACTTGTCGCACTGCAAATGTGAAACTAAACATCATCATCGTGTCAATATATTTGTCATCCCGTCTCGTTCAGAAATTAGTAGATGGTCATCCAACTGAATAATTCTAGATTTTAAGATCGAACCTGCTGGCATATCTGGGCTTTGGTCGCTCATATTTGTAAGCGTCATAAATAGAAAGCCATCTCTGATCTGCCAAGTCCCTGCAAATGCGTTTGTAAGCGGCCTCTTATTGTAAACTCGGATGTAGGTAAATGAGCCATCTGACGAGATGGTCGTTGTGCTGGTAAAGACGGTTGCACTTTGGGTAGCCGTCTTCTCATGCTTCCATGTGCCAGGAATTTGTTTTGTCAGCTTGGCATCACGGCCACAACCTGTAAGTAGTAGGCTCAACACTAAGATAATGGGTATGTATTTCATAAGCGTGTGAATGATGCCTAACTATTGGTTCGGCCGAAATACTGCGGCCTATCTTTTTTCTGATGCGGGACGGTATTTCGGGCTTTCATGGTTGGCAATAACATAATGGTTCTACCGCGTTCACCGGCAACACCCGAACCGCGCGGAGGATGCAACCCTTTCAGGGTTGGGGCTGATGGGGACGGTTCCCTAGGGTAGCTCGTGCCGAGCAACCCTAGGCTGAATGATTCAATCCCGTTGGGATTGGATTTCGCTTTGCCCTTTAGGGTTTTGTTTTGTCAGGAAGCGCGATCAAGATCAATACACCAAGCAGCGAAAAAAAGCCAAGCAGTCCCCATTCGGAACCATATCCTTTAGACTTCGCATAATGACGCAAGCCGACTATCAACAGAAGAAGTCCAATCAAGGAGCCAGCCGCTAAAGGGAAAAACCAATCCGAGTGCGTCCCATTCTTAGGACTTAAACTCGAGCAACCGATTTGAAGAATCAGTCCCGGAATGCCGAAGACAAGACTCTTGTTTTTTTGTTGTGTGCTCATAAGTCTGGTGTGTGGTTTATAGTCGTTAAACTACGGTGCAACTCCATTAGTTGTCTTGGGCATGAACATTTTCATGGCGTTGGCTTGCATATTAATCATGTCCAACTGCTTTTGTTCGTAGATTTTCAATTGTTCCGGCGTCAGAATTCCTTCGAGAGCCTTTAACTTATCCGCCAAAGTTTGCTTTTGCGTTTCGATTTGCAAGCTTACGAAATCGGGCAAGTTACCACTAACACGAGCCTTGGCGATGGCTTCCTGATTTGGGGGGGAGGAAGCTTGGTTCAAATCTAATTGATAAAGTGCAGTATGCGCTTTGTCCTGCTGTTCTTGTGATAGATCCATTTCATCCATCATCTTTGTCACCTCTGCTTGAGCACTATTTTGGGCAGTGGAAATATTTTCTGCCTGTTTGAAGTCAGGATAGATTGCTAGTTGGTCAGGGGTGAGCAGCGCCTTGATGGTGGCATCTTCATTCAGCAGGGAGTTTGAATTATTCTGCTCATCCACCGGCGTTTGTTTGCCCAGCATCGCATTCAAAACCTGTTGAGAGTTAAACTCAATGTCTTTGACCATAATGTTGCTGATGGATTGAGCTTGGTCATCAGTTAGATGCAGTTTGTCCTTCATCCGCTCAAGCTTGGCAATGGCCGCCTTCTTTTTGAATTTTTCGGAAATGGTTATTCCTTGAGCCATCGCATTAGTAAAATAAGCAGGCATAGCCCCGCTTTGCTGGGCGGCACTCTTCTGTAACTTCGCCAATTCGTGCAAAGCTGTTTGTGTCTGTGTGGTCTGGCCGCGCAGTTTCAATAACTCCAAATTGTTTTTCTCATTCTTCGCCAGTTCTTCATGCAACCAAGCAATCTGGTTTGTGGCTTTATCGCGTTCCGCTTGCAACTGCTGAATTTGTTCCTGCATCGGCGCTTGCTGCGCTTGGAGTGCGCGCACTGCGTTCTGCGCGTCGTGCGCCTGTTTGGCGGCAAACAATCCGCCGCCAATGGTCACGGTTAGCACGGCGGTCACGGCAATTTTTTGGAGTGTGGTCATAACAATGGCAGTGGTGGTAAAAGTTGTTCCGGCAAGCACGGCGGTGGCAGCAATTTTAGCAGCCATTCCCACCGGCGCGGCTTGCACGGAGTTCACCAGCACCGTTCCGGCGATGGCCTGCGCGGTGTGCGTCACGCCCTGCTTCGCAAACGCTTTCCGCAATTTCTCCAGCGCGCGCAGCACGCGCCGTTGCACCGCGCCTTCGGCCAACCCCAGCGCGGCGGCGACCTCGGCATTCGTCTGTCGCTCAAAGTAGCGCAGCAGCAGCACGGTGCGGTCGGTGGCATTCAACCGGCCCATCGCGTCGTCCAGCAGCGGCGCAATCTGCCGCCACACCGCCGCGTCGGAATCGTTTTCTTGAGCTTGCATATACGCCTCCTGTTCGCGCATCTGGCGGCGGGTCTCGGCTTTCAACAGGTTCGCCGCCGTGAGCCGCGCGGTCTGGTAAAGCCAGCCGGTTAGAATAATCTTTTGACCCAAGCTGCCGGCCTTGCGCGCGAGTATCAGAAAGACGGCTTGCGTAATCTCCTCGGCCTGCGGGTCGTTGCCGGTAAACCGCCGCGCGGCGGAGTGGACCAAATTGATATGCCGCGCGACGAGCCGGGCAAACGCCGCTTCGTTCCCGGTGCGGGCGTAGTCGGCGAGGAGTTCGTGGTCGGTCGGTTCGGTCATCTACTGATATAATGTCCGCCAACTGCGATAGCAGACAATTATTTTGAAAAAGATTTTGGCGGGCTGAACCGCCAAGTCGCCAAGAACGCCAAGGTTTTGAACAAGGAAGGCAGGAAAGCTGGAATCGTTTTCCTCACTTCCTGCTTTCGTTATTTTAATCCGACTTGGCGGCCTTGGCGTCTTGGCGGTTGTCACTGTGCGCCGCGTCAGACAAACATCCGACCCGCTCGCCAGTTTTGGTGATTTCCTTGGTGCAGATTTCTCAAATAGAATTGCAATTATCGAATGGTGCAACCAACCAAAGTTTTATTATCATTTCCCACATCAACCACTTTATGAACCAATACCTCCCCCTCGGCAAATTCTCCTTTGGCATGGGCGACCGTTTCGCTCATCAGGGCAAAGCGCAATTGCGCGCGTGCGTGCTCGCCACGGAACTCGGCGCGGAATTCATTCCCGTCTGGAACAAATCCAATCGCGAACACACGTTCATCGGCACGGAGCCGTCGAGCTTGCGCGCGGAGGCGGACGACGCGGTGAAGGCGCTCAACTGGAAAAAATCTTACCACGTGGACGCCGACCACATCCGCCTCGAAACGGTGGATCGTTTTATCGCGCCGTCGGATTTCTTCACGATTGACGTGGCCGATTCGATTGCGAAACCCGCCGCCGCTGCGGACGTGAAGGCGTTTGTCGAACGTCATCCTGAACTTGTCGGAAAAATTTCCATTCCGCACATTGACCGTCCGTTTGAAATTTCCCGCGCCGAAGTCGAACGCGTGGCGAACAAGTTTTTGCTCGCGGTGCAGGATGCCGGAAAAATTTACACGCACATCGTCGCCGCAAAAGGCGCGGCAAATTTCGTTACGGAAGTTTCGATGGACGAAACCGACAGTCCGCAAACGCCGCCGGAATTGCTCATCATTCTCGCCGCGATTGCCGACCAGAAAATCCCGATTCAAACCATCGCGCCGAAGTTCACTGGCCGTTTCAACAAAGGCGTGGATTACGTCGGCGACGTGAAACAGTTTGAGCAGGAATTCAATGAAGATCTCGCCGTCATCGCGTTCGCCATTGCGAAATACGGCTTGCCGCCGTCGCTCAAGTTGAGCGTGCATTCTGGCAGCGATAAATTTTCCATCTACGAACCGATGCGGAAGGCGTTGAAGAAATTCGGCGCGGGCGTCCACATCAAAACTGCTGGCACGACGTGGCTCGAAGAACTCATCGGCCTCGCGGAAGCAGGCGGCGACGGCTTGGAAATCGCCAAGGAAATTTACGCCTACGCCATCGAACACGTTGACGAATTTTGCGCGCCGTATGCGAGCGTCATTGACATTGATAAAACGAAATTGCCGCCGGCGTCCGTCGTGAACGGCTGGAGTTCCAAGCAGTTCACCGATGCCTTGCGCCACGACCAAAAGAATCCGGGATTCAATCCGAGCTTCCGCCAATTGCTGCACGTCAGCTTCAAAGTCGCGGCGAAAAAAGGTGACCGTTATCTAAACGCGCTCAAAAAACACGAAGCCATCATCGCGAAAAACGTGACGGAAAATCTTTTCGAGCGGCACATGAAACCATTGTTGCTCGGAAAATAAATCGGGAAATAATTTATGGCCTTCATCCACGAAGATTTTTTGCTCGGCAATAAACCGGCGCGCCGGCTGTATCACAAGTTTGCCGCGAACGAACCGATTTTTGATTATCACTGCCACATTTCGCCGAAGGACATCGCGGAAAACCGGCAGTTCAAAAATCTTTTTGAAATCTGGTTGGAAGGCGACCATTACAAATGGCGCGCGATGCGGAGCAACGGCGTCGCGGAAAAATTCTGCACCGGCAACGCCACGCCGGAAGAAAAATTTAACGCGTGGGCGAAAACCGTTCCGCACACGCTGCGGAATCCGCTGTATCATTGGACGCATTTGGAATTAAAGCGCTACTTCGGCATCACGGATTTGCTGAACGAAAAAACGGCGGCAAAAATCTGGAAGCAGGCGAATGCCAAACTCGCCACGCCCGCTTACACGACGCAGGGTTTGCTGAAAAAGATGAAGGTGAAAGTCGTCTGCACGACGGATGATCCGGTGGACAATCTGGAATATCATCGCGCCTTCGCGAAGTCCGGTCATCCGACAAAAATGTTACCGGCGTTTCGTCCCGATAAGGCGCTTACGGTAAATTCACCCGTTGGTTTTAATAAATGGGTGGAGCAACTCGCGTCCGCTGCGAACGTGGATATCAGCAGTTTTAGCGCGTTCATCAGCGCGCTGGAAAAACGGCACGAATATTTTCATTCGCAAGGCTGCCGCTTGTCCGATCACGGCATGAACCATTGCTTCGCTGATTTTTGCAGCGAGAAAATCGCGGCGGGAATTTTCGACAAGGCGCGCGCGGGTAAGGAAGTTTCCGCGCTCGAACATTCGCAGTTCGCCTCGTTCATGATGGTGTTCTTCGGCCATCTCGACGCGAAGCGCGGCTGGACGAAACAACTTCACCTCGGCGCGTTGCGAAACAACAACGACCGTTTGCTCACGCAACTCGGACCGGATACGGGCTTTGATTCCATTGGCGATTTCCCGCAAGCCAGCACGCTCGCGGCTTATCTCAACAAGCTTGATTCCGAAAATAAATTGCCGAAAACGGTCATCTATAATTTGAATCCGGCGGACAATTATGCGTTCGCCACGATGATTGGAAATTTTCAGGACGGCACGATTCCTGGCAAGATTCAATACGGCTCCGGCTGGTGGTTTCTCGACCAAAAAGAAGGCATGGAATGGCAGATCAACGCGCTCTCCAGCCTCGGCTTGCTCTCGCGTTTCATCGGCATGATTACGGACTCACGCTCGTTCATGAGTTATCCGCGCCACGAGTATTTCCGCCGCACGCTCTGCAATCTCATTGGCCGCGACATCAAGAACGGTTTGATTCCAGATGACGATAATCTCGTCGGGCCGATGATTAAAAACATCTGTTACGCGAATGCCAAAAATTATATGGCGTTTCCCGGCGTGAAGTGAAACTTTCGGCGCGGGCGGGCGTCTAAATCATCAATCATGAAAGCATTCGCCCTGATTTGCGCGCTCATTTTGCCGGCCGCCCTTTCTTTTGCCGACACGGCTAAAGTTTTTAACGTCCGAGATTTCGGCGCAATCGGTGACGGAAAAACTTTTGACACCACTGCGATTCAAAAGGCGCTTAACACCTGCAAGACCGACGGCGGCACAGTGGAATTTCCGGCGGGAAAATATTTGAGCCAGCCGCTCACGATTGGTTCCCGCACGATTTTCAGACTGGACGCGGGAGCTACTTTGCTTGCTAGCACGAACCAGATGGATTTCATGAAGACGCCGGGCAACTGGCTCGCGGCCAAAAGCAGCGGCGAATTCATCCCTTTCATCGGCGGCAAGGATTTGACCGACGTGACGTTCACCGGCGGCGGCACGATTGACGGCAACGGTTTCGTCTGGTGGCCGGCGGCGGAAACGGCGCGACAGAAAAAATCCGGTTACACATTGCCGCGTCCGAATCTGATTAGCCTTGAACGCGGCAGAAATTTTCGCTTTGAAAATGTCACGCTGCAAAACTCGCCAAAGTTTCATCTTGTGCCGAGCGATTGCGACGACGTGGTGATTTCCAACGTGACCTTTCTCGCGCCGGAACACGCGGCGAACACGGATGCGATTGATCCGAGCGGTCATCATTACCTCATCACGAAATGCAAAATAGACGTGGGCGATGACAACATTGCCATCAAGGCGGGTAAGAAAAATTCCAGCGGCGAATTTCAAAGCGAAGATTTCACCATCACCGACTGCATATTTTTGCACGGCCACGGCATGAGCATCGGCAGCGAGACGGCGGGCGGCGTCCGTAACGTGACGGTGAAGAACTGCACGTTTGAAAACACCGAGAACGGCATCCGCATCAAGTCCGACACGCGGCGCGGCGGTCTCGTGGAGAATATCGTCTGTGATAATATCACGATGAAAAATGTGAACCCGGCCATCACATTGACCTGTGTTTATCAGGGGATTTCAGCGGGCGATAAAAACGCAACGACCACGCACACCGATGCGTCCGCCGGTGAAAAAACTCCGGTTTATCGCAACATCCACATCAGTAATTTGACGGCGACCTGTCCGAAAGCAGCCGGCTTGATTCTGGGATTGCCGGAAAGCTACATCTCGAATGTGGTGTTGGAGAATGTAAAAATTTCCGCCGCGAAGCCGTTTGCCATTTCCAACGCCCGCGGCATACAATTGAAAAATGTTACCGTGACCGTGCCAACCGGCCAGCCGTTTAAGTTGGAGAATGCCGAAGTCTCAGGATTGCCCGCCCAATGATTCATTATATTGCCATGAAAAAATTATTACTCGTCGCCACCATCGGTCTTACCGCCGTCGCCACGCTTCGCGCCGCTGCGCCCGAATGGAACACGCTGCCAGCCATCCTCGCGCGCATCGTCGCACCGACTTTTCCCGCGCGCGACTTTGACATCACAAAGTTTGGCGCGGTGGCGGATGGCAAAACCGATTGCACCGCCGCCATTGCCAAGGCGATTGACGCCTGCGCCGAGGCCGGTGGCGGACATGTCATTATTCCTGCCGGAGAATTTTTGACGGGCGCAATTCATTTGAAAAGCAATGTGGATTTGCACCTCGCCGCGACCAATTCCATTTTGAAATTCAGCACCGACCCGAATGCGTATTTGCCAGTCGTGTTCACGCGGTTTGAAGGCACGGAACTTTACAATTTGTCACCGCTGATTTACGCGCTCGGCCAATCCAACATCGCGGTGACGGGCGCGGGCACGCTGGACGGGCAAGCCGACGAATCAAATTGGCTCGCGTGGAAAAACACTTCGTCGCGCAAGCAACTGGTGAAAATGGCCGAGGACAATGTGCCGGTGGAACAGCGGCAATTTGGCGTTAGCAATCATCTTCGCCCTGATTTCATTGAGTTTAATCGCTGCCAAAATATTTTAATCGAAGGCGTAAAAATCCGCCGCTCGCCGATGTGGGAATTGCATCCCCTGCTCTGCACGAATGTCACCGTGCGCGGCGTGGACATTTTTTCGCACGGCGCGAACAACGATGGTTGCGATCCCGAAAGCTGCCGCGATGTGCTGATTGAAAAATGTATTTTTGACACGGGCGATGATTGCATCGCCATTAAATCCGGTCGCAATGCGGATGGCCGCCGCGTCAATGTGCCGTCGGAAAATTTAATCATTCGCGATTCCACGATGCGCGACGGTCACGGCGGCGTGACCATCGGCAGCGAGATTTCCGGCAGTTGCAGCAATGTGTTCGTGGAGAACTGTGAAATGAGCAGCCCGAACCTGACTTGCGCGCTGCGCCTGAAATCGAACGCGATGCGCGGCGGCGTGTTGCAAAATATTTTTATGCGGAATGTGAACGTCGGACTCGTGAAGGACTCCGTTTTGCAGATTGATTTTCTTTACGAAGAAGGTGCGAAGGGCGATTTCAAACCGGTCGCGCGCAATGTTGTGATGGAAAATATCAACGTCGCACAGACGCCGCGCGTGCTGAACGTGAAGGGTTTTCCCGCCGCCAGCATTACCGATGTGCGGATTTATAATTCCAGCTTCAAGCAGATTAAAAAACCGGATGTCATCATTGATGCAGATGTGAAGTTGATAAATTGCTCGCTGGAGCAATTAAAGAAATCAAAGGAATAATCGGCGGCATCTTTGCGGAAATTTATTTCGCCGCCAGTTTTTCGTTGAGCCACGCGATTAATTTTCCCTGCCACATTGAGTCAAATTTTGTCCACTCGGCAATTCGGTGCGTGCCTTCGGGAATCACGATCAATTCGCAGTCCACGTCGGCGGCTTTGAGTTTTTCCACGAACGCCTGCGACTGGCCGACAGGAACGGTTTTATCTGCGCTTCCTTGAATAACCAGAAACGGCGGCAATCCCGGTTGGACATAAGTGAGCGGGGAATTTGCTTTCAGCACGGCGCGCACGTTGTCAGTAATGTTGCTGGATTCGTAGCCGAATAAATTTCTCATCGAGATACTCAAACCGCCGCGACGTTCGTTGTCGGCGACCAAATCCGTGGGCGGCGCGAAGGCGGCGATGGCTTGAACTTTTGTGTCCGCAGTCGCGTGCGTGCCCGCGAGCGACACGAGGTGGCCACCCGCAGAATAACCAAGCAGGGCAATGCGATTCGTGTCGCCTTTGTATTCCGCCGCGTGCGTTTTCACCCAGCGAATCGCCGTTTGCACATCTTCAAAACAAGCCGGCCAGCGGTTCGTCGGCGCGAGCCGGTAGGAAATCGTGAACCAGGTAAAGTTGGTCGCGACGGGCGCGAAGACCGGCACGATGTCCTTCTCGCGGTCACCCGTCATCCAGCCGCCGCCGTGGACGATGAGGACGACGGGAAATTTCCCGTCGCCTTGCGGAACGTGCGCGTCGAGCAATAATTTTTCGTCGCCCGCTGTGCCGTATTCGATGTCAAAACGGTTGACACCGTAAGCGGAATTGAATTTCGGATCCCAATTGTCCGCGCCGCCAAGAACTTTTTCTACGGTGATTTTTTCGGCCTCGGATTTTTTCAACTGCTTCGTCCAGTCAGGCCGGTTCGTCGGACTCGCACCCGCGCCGGTGCTGTTGAACTCCGCGTAGCGCGCGGTCGTGTGCGCCTCCGGCTTGCCCCAGTCGAACCAGCCTTTGGGCTGGACGGCATCGGACATTTCGCAGTTCAAATAAATGGTGCTCGCGTAAATCCGCCACGGACGACCGAGCAAAGTTTTTGCGCCCGGCTCGCCGGTAATTTTGCAATGCGAGAAAACAAAGCCGAACGACACGTCCACCGGCGTCGAAGCGGCAGTCAGATAACCACCACGCAGCGCGTGGATTTCGCATTGTTCAAACCACGCTGTCGCGGCGCCAAAAATAAAATCGACGTGGCCGCAGATGTAGCAATTTTCAAAATACTGGCGACCACGATTGAGCAGAATCGTGTCCTGCCAGCCGAGGAAACGACAGTTGCGAAACGTGGCGCGGTCGCCGTCCACGCGAATCGCCAAAGCTTGGCCGACGGGGCCGGCGGAATTTTCAAACGTAAGATTTTCCGCTGTGAAATCGTCCGCATCAATCGTGGTCGAAGGCGTCTTGAACGTGCCGATGGGCTTGCCCCACGCGTTCGTCATGTTGCCGTAAAGATTGAAGGAGAGAATGGTGTTCGTCGCATTTTCGCCGACGAGTTTGAAGAATCTTTTTTCGCGCTGGATGTAAATGAGTTCTTTATAAACGCCGGGCGCGATGTGGATGACGACGGGGTTTTCGCGGCTGCCGGACGGCACGGCCATGATGGCGTCCTGCACGGATTTGAATTTTGCGCTACCATCGGCGGCGACAAAAAGATTGGTCTGCGCAGACAACGTGGCGGCAAAAATAAACAGAGTAAGAGTGCTAGTGAAAAATTTAGCGTTCATGCGGAGGAAAATAATTTTATTTTGAAGATGGTGCGCGGTGGAGGTTTCGAACCTCCGATTCGTAACCCACCTTCACGAATGCGGAAAATATAGGAATTAGCGACAATTTTGGTTGCTTTGACTGACTTGGTGTTGTTAGTTTTGTTGTTAGGCATGGCAAGCTTACGCAAACGTCCTGGTAGTAAATTATGGGTGTGCTGTTACACACGCCCTGATGGCTCACGCACCCAACGGAGCACCGGTAAAACCATACGCGACGAAGCTATGCAAATTTGTCTGCAATGGGAAGCTTCCTCTGATCAAGCTCGCCAGGGTAATTTCACTGAAGCTCAAGCCCGTAAAGTTGTCAATGACATCGCCCAGCGCTCTGGCATGGGAGCAATCGAGTTCTCTACGACTAAACAGTTCTTAATGGACTGGATCACAAGCAAGGAAGCAACCAAAGCTAAAGGCACCACGGTTCGATATCGCTACGTCATTGAGAAATTCATTGAATCGCTCGGGAAGCGCGCTTTGACAAATCTGGGAAATGTCAGGCCAACGGACATCTCCACATTCAGGGATGAGCAGGTGACGGCTGGCAAATCCAACGGCACCGCCAACATGGTGATTAAGACCCTTCGTATTCCGTTTAATATGGCTCGGCGGCAAGGGCTGATTCTTTCGAATCCAGCTGATGCTGTAGATTTGCTCTCTTCTGACCGTCAAAGCCGTACTACTTTCAGTCGCGCACAGATTGCGGACTTAATGGAAGTTGCGGACATTGAATGGAAGGGCATGATTTTATTGGGCGTATGTCATGGCCTCCGGCTCGGGGACGCGGTTCGGATGTCTTGGGAAAATATCAATGTTGAACGCCGGTCGATGATTTTACGGCCGCAGAAAACTAAACGGTCCAATGCAAACGCTGAGGAATATCCACTTCACCCGGACGTTGCCGAATATATTACCAAATTGCCCATTCACAACAGCAATCCAAAGGCTCCGCTATTCCCTGCCTTATCGAAACGGAAACTGGGCGGCAGGACTGGATTGAGCGAGACGTTCAGAAAACTGATGCACAAAGCTGGCATTGTCACCGATGGTGAAAAAGAGGAACGGAAAGAAGGCAAAGGCAG
Organism: uncultured Verrucomicrobia subdivision 3 bacterium; assembly: GCA_903833055.1. GTDB lineage: Bacteria > Verrucomicrobiota > Verrucomicrobiia > Limisphaerales > UBA11358 > UBA11358. Next base: position 14,617 of record CAILDU010000202.1, read on the forward strand.
ACGGTTCTTCGAATTGGGCTATCACAGTTTCAGGCACACCGCGATTAGTGAACAGGCGAATCAAGGCGTGGCGAAGGAAGTTCGCATGAAACTTTCCGGCCACAAGAGCGCCGTCCACGAACGCTATACGCATCATGAGTTGGAAGCATTGCGGAAGCAGATTGAAAAGGTGCCCAGCTTTGTTAAATCCGATCCAGTTGCGAAGTAATAATTTTCATTGAACGCAGGGTCGAATTCTCGTTACAGCCTGATCAAATTCACGTTGGCGATTAATCTCGTCAACAAATCCCATGCTCACTAACAATTACTGTAATTGTTGATCTTTAATACTCGATAAATGGCCATCCCTAAGCCCAGCCACGTCATCAGTTCATGCGGGTTGTAGATTTTGGCAACGGGGTTAATTTAGTGTTTTATTAATGAACGACCACGAACAACCTTCCCCGTTTCATAAAAGCACTTTGCCTGACACTAGTGGCCGCTCTCCTTACGTCCGCCAGCCCCACGCCGGTTATGACCAGCCTTATAAACGCGTCAGTGAGGACACCTTGAAAACCGCCGAGGTGCAGATTGAACGGAAGTTTTTCATCCTGACGCTTAAGGAAAACCCGCGCGGTAGATTTTTACGTATCACCGAGGACGTGGGTGGTCGAAACAACTCCATCATCATTCCTTCGACTGGTTTGGCGGAATTCAAGAAGTTGCTGGATGAAATGGTCGGAGCTGACAATGGCATGGCGACCAAAGACAAACCCGCAGAGCCAGTTGTTGTTCCCAAAGCTGCTGATCCAGTAGTGGCCAAACCAGTGAAGCGAACGATGAGCGAAGCGGCTAGAGCGAAAATTTCAGCAGCAGCCAAAGCGAGGTGGGCGAAGATTAAAGCAGCGGTCAAATGAAACGTCTGCCCTACCCTCGTTGTTGTCTTTGGTCTGGGGGATGATGTTCGACATGGCAAACACCAGCTCGTTGTCTTCAGCATTGTCGGTTCTGTCAGCTGAAGGACACATGTGACCCCGATCAAATCCAGATTGTTTGTAATCGGCACTCGTTATTTGGTGAAAGCTGGTTGGTAATTCTGAATCTGGGTGGAAAGCTGGTGTGCGCTTAGCTGGCC
>CAILDU010000203.1 GCA_903833055.1 uncultured Verrucomicrobia subdivision 3 bacterium
GTATCGCGCGTGAGGAATTGCCAGCCGTCGAAATCCACATGGCTTTCGAGATCCGTCTGCCACGCATCCGCCACGGCGGGCTTGAACGTCATCACCAGCACCCGCTTGGCCGCCAGTTTCTTGGCGAGCTGATAGGTGGTGAAGGTTTTGCCGAAACGCATCTTGGCATTCCACAGAAAGCGGGGCGTGGCTTTGTTTTTCCTGTCCGCCCAGATGGAATTGAAGTAGTCGAACGTTTTTTCAACCGCGTCCACTTGCTCCCGCCGCATTCCAAACGTCTCGTGGTGCGTGCCGGTGAAGGTCTGGCCGGCGCGCAATTCCGCGAGCACGGTCTGCACGTCCGCCAGCGTGCAGCGCATCCATTCCAGTTCCGGGTTGGCGAATTTCTTTTTGACGAGCGCGGCGCGCACGTCGTGGTCGGTGAAGGTTGTGCCGTCGGCGCGCTCGGCGATTTCGTCCAGCTCGATTTTGAAATTCTTGATATTGGCGGTCTTGAGCTGCTCGGCGACGCGCTGTTTTACGTCGCGCGTGGTCTGGCCGACCTTGAGCAAGGCCGCGTGCGCCGCGTCGGCAATCGAGTAGGCGTAGATGCGCGGACGCGCCGCCGGCTTCGGCGTTAGAATTTCTTCGATGGTCTTACTCATCGCTTTCCGTTTCCTCGTTCTCCTCACTCAAGAGACGAACCATCCTTTCAATGAATCCGATTTCTGGCTTTGTTATTTTATATTTCTCGTAAAGTTTTTCATCAGTCCACTCTTGCTGGAAGTCCTGACTTGGCACAAACGAATAGACTTTTTTCATCCCGTTCTGTGTGTTTTTAATCAAGAGCACTAAGAATCGAAAGAATCTGGTTTCGATGTAAGAGATAACATTCTTTGCTACCTCTTTGTTCGCGAATGGTCCGACCAGCAGGTAAGTTTCGGTGCAGCAGCTATTGCGTTCGCCAAGAAACGGCTTTGCCAACACCAGATAAGGAAAGCTTCCCCTTTCGCCGTATGCCTTCGCGATATAAACCTTATGCTTACCTATCCACTCGCTATTCTTCTGGACGGTTGATTTCTCGACGTAGCCGACTCCATCTTTTCTCCAGCCGTTGTAGTAAAGGGCGACGGCGTCTTGTGATTTCTCCAGATTGATTATTGGCTTCACCCTCCTGTAACTGTTTTCGGCTCTTACATCGAAGCCGAATGGATCGTTGGCGCTGACAAGCTCTGCGAAACTTTCCTCTTTCAGCTTTCGAATCTTTCTCAATATCGGAATCGCTTCGTTATACCGAATGAATGTTTCTGCGCCTTCTTCCAATAATGGACGCTCCATCGTTGAAGGCTCGCCCTTCACAACGGTCGTGACGGCGCATTTACCAAGGCTATCACGCTCCCACAGGAAATAACAGACGCCACCGCTCAGGTCGATTCCCGGAAACACCTCGGCGGAGTCGGGAAAATCAATGACTCTCACCAAGCGAGAATCTTTGAGCATTTTCTCCCTGAACTCATCCAAACCGCGCCCGCCTGAAAACCATCGGGACGGAATAACCATCGACAGATAGCGCGGCTCTAGTTTCTTCGCCTGCTCCACGAAGAGTTGGTATATGGGTAACGCGCTTGTTCCCATTCCACCTCCATCGTTTAATTGATACGGTGGATTTCCGATGATGACGTCAAATTGCATATTGCCTCCAAAAATTTCGGCGAGCCGAGTCTTGATGTTGTCTGTGTGAATGAACGCGTAGGCGTGGGTTTCCAGTCCCGCCGCCCGGTCGAAAACGGATTTACCCGCGCCGCAAAACTGGCACTTGTCGCCGTCCCAAGTGTGTTTGAGGCGCTTGAACCAGATGTTGCCATCGTCGCTGGCGAAAGATTTGGCGATGGAGTGTTTGCCGGTGGCGTGCTTGGAGCAATACAGACTGCGCCGCGCGAGCAGGCCGGTGATTTGCGTGATGCCGATGCCGAACACCTGCTGGGTGAGGATGTGGTCCACGCGCTTTTGCCGGTCGGGAATCGCTTTTTCCAAACCCTGATTGAGGCGGCTGGTGATCTCGCGCAGGAACACGCCGGATTTGGTGCAGGGGTCGAGGAACGTCACCGTGGGGTCGGCCCAGATATTTTTGCCGCCATGATTCGCAGCCCAAGCCTCGGCCAGCGTGTCGAGCATCCGGTTGGCAAACTCCGGCGGCGTGAATACCTCGTCGTTGGAAAGATTGGCGATGCAGGTGAGCACATCGGGGTTGCGCCCGCGCAGGGTGAAGCTGGCTTGGTCGGTCATGCGATGGCCTCCGTGAAAAGATTTACCCCAACGGGGTAATGGCATTCAGCCCAGGGTTGGTCCGAGCCGGACGGGCGAGGAGCTACCCTGGGAAACCGTCCCGCAGATTTAACAACCCTGAAGGGGTTGCAGCCACCCGCGCGTCCGCCGTGGATGCAACCCCGTTGGGGTTGGGAAAAATAATGTATCACGTTACCCAGGGTAGCCTCGAGGACTCGGCAACCCTGGGCTGATGGATGCAATCCCGTTGGGATTGGGCAGGGCGAAATCATGTAATCACCTCCGGCGCGAGCGCGGCCAGCTCGCCCACAGTCATGGGCGAATAGGTTTTGGTAGGTCTGAAAATTTCGTGCTTGCCGCTGTTGGCGAAAAGCGAGCCTTCGGCGCTGAACGAAGAGGAAAGTGTCAGGGTGTCGAACCGGAAATCACGCCGCTGGAACTTGCCTTTGCCCAGATAGCCCCACTCGGCAAAGAGAATGGCCGAGCCGTCGGCGGCGCACATTTTCATGGCGTCACCGTGGATGAGATTTTGCGACAGCACGAAAAACGCGGCGCGATACAGGTCGTCCGCCGGAGCGAGATTCAGATACTCGCCGAAAATGTCCAGCAGATTGGCGCGGCAATCGGCGATGTTGTCCGGCAGGAGCTCAATCCCATAAATGCACATGACTGCGAGCAGCGCGTATTGGTGTCTCTCAAAATCGGATTTGCCATATTTGAGTTCCACGGCAGCGAGCTTGCGCCGCAAGACCGGAACTAGGAAATTGCCGTCCCCGCAGGCGGGTTCGAGGAAGCGCGAGTCAATGCGCTCGGACTCGCCCTTCACCAAATCGAGCATCGCCTCAACCATCCACGCGGGGGTGAAGACCTCCCCGTGGTCGGCGACGCGTTGTTTGGATTTTACCAAGCTCATGGACGGCGCGAGTTTGCGCGGGAAATTTATCAGCGTCAATCCGCGAAGGTTGGCGGTCGCAAAAGTTTTAACCTGGTCTCGCTCGCGTTGATTTTTAATTTTTAAGCGGCGTGACCGGTTTGGAAAACGGTTTGGCAATATCACTGTCCAAATTTTTGACCTGTCAAAACGGCAACCTGTCTTAAAATAAGATTCGCCCAACCTTTGAGATAGTTTTCCTAATCTTAAGAAATGGTTGCCCAAGGTTGGGAAAGCGTTTCCTAACTTTGAAAAATCATTTCCCAAGTTTGGGCGGAGATTTTTTAACTTTGGGAATGGGTTTTCCAATCTTCCAAAATTATTTTCTAAAGTTGGGAGCGGTTTGGCAAAACTTGGTTGGTGGGGGCAGGAGCGTAAAAAAGTTTCCGCAACCCTGTAAATTCGGCGCGCACGTTTCGCTTCTTATTTCCCAAGGTTAAACAAAGGTTTTTCAAAATTAAAAACCGGCGGCGCAAGGTTGAAAATACGTTTCACAATTTTGAAAAATGGCGGTGGTTTTCATTTTGCGCGGGTTTTGAAATATGGCACAGACTTCTGCAAAAAATTTTGCGCGGAAAAAAGTTGGCAAAGGTTTTGCTAAAGGTTCTCCGTTCCCTCCGTAAAACAAAACAAACAATGAAACCATAAAACCAAAAGAGAAAGATAATCATATGATAGTTAAACCATCCGTATCATTCCTCACTACTGACAGCGACGCGCTACTCATCACCGATACCGGCGGCATCATCACGGCATTAACCGGCAACACGAATTATCCCACGCCCGCACCCACGCTGGCGGTAATTCAAACGGCGCTGGACGCTTTCGTCGCTGCTGTGGCGGACGCGGCCAATGGCGGGGTGACGCAGACGAGTATCAAGAATGATAAACGCGCGGCGTTGGTCGGTCTGCTCCGGCAATTGGCCAGCTACATTCATGTGGCGTGCAAGGATGATTTAACAATTCTCTTGAGCAGCGGTTTTCCCATCCAAAAACCGCAGCGGCAACCCATCGGCGTTTTGCCCGCGCCGACGGGTCTGGTGGTTTCGCTCGGCAGTCGCACGGGTGAATTGAACGCGAGCGCGACGCCTGTGCCCGGTGCGGCCATTTATAATTGGCGCGTGACGACGGCGGCGCAGCCGAGTGTGGTGGTGCAATCGGCGCAAACGACGGCGGCCAGTAATGTTTTTGACGGTCTCACGCCGGGGGTGGTTTACAACATTCAAGCGAATGTGGTCGGCTCGGCGGGTCCGAGTGATTGGAGTGATCCCGCACCGCAGATGGCGGTTTAATTGGCAGGGCAAAGCTGCGGCTTTGCCTTTTTATTTTGGGCGGCGCGGCAGCACCGCCCTACCAACCGTCGGAGCAATTAAATTTGTTCCGGCGGTTTTTATTTTTGCATGTCACGCAACTGTCACCTGCGGAAAGATTGACCGGCGAAAAAAATCTTGTTAACGTCCCGTCCAGTTGCGACATGAAATCCGCACTGAACCAGCACGTTTTGGTTTTGAACCGGCTATGGCAGGCCGTCAATGTTTGCACCGCACGTCGCGCGCTCACGCTCCTCTTCCAAGGTCAGGCTCAAGTGGTGATGAACAACGACGACGGTTCCTTCCGCACGTTTAATTTTCAAGAATGGGCCGATGTCTCCGCCGATGCGCCGCACGATGATTCTATTCACGCCATCTCTTTCCGCATCCGCGTGCCGAAAATCATTCTGCTCTTCATGTATGACCGCATGCCGAAGAAGGAAGTGAAATTCACGCGGCACAACATTTTTGAACGCGACAAGGACACCTGCCAATACTGCGGCAAAGTTTTCGAGCGAAAAGATTTGAATCTCGACCACGTCATCCCGCGCGATCGCGGCGGCCCGACGACATGGGAAAACATTGTCTGCTCGTGCATCCCGTGCAACACGCGCAAGTCCAACCGCACGCCGTTCGAGGCCGGATTGAATCTTGTCCGCAAACCGAAGCGCCCGAAATGGCGTCCGTTCGTGCAGGTCAACTTCACGTTGCACAAACACGATAGCTGGCGACATTTTGTGGATCTCGCATATTGGAATGTGGAACTCGGCGAAGATGTCGGATGAACGGAGGACTGAAAACGGAGGCCGGAGGTCGGACGGCGGAAGCCGGAGGGCTGAAGACGGAAGCCGGAAATCAGATGGCGGCACGGCAGATTTCTTCGTTTCGCGATTTGCGCGTTTATCAGGCGGCGATTGAATTGCAATAGATGGTTTTTGAAATTTCCAAATCGTGGCCGCGTGAAGAAAAGTTCTCGCTCATTGATCAGGTTCGCCGTTCTTCGCGCGCCGTCGGGGCCAACCTCGCGGAATCGTGGGCGAAACGAAAATACCCTTTGCACTTCGTCAGCAAACTTACGGATGCGGATGGGGAATTGCAGGAAACTTCCCACTGGCTGACTACCGCGCTGGCTTGCGGATACATTACTGACGCCGTCCACACGGAACTTCAATCCAACCTCAAGGAAATTGGAAAAATGCTGGGCAAGATGATGTCCATGCCGGAAAAGTTTTCCCGCGCCGACTGAATTCCGCTGGCCTCCGACTTCCGTTTTCATCTGGCGTCCGTCCTCCGCCTTCCGTATGCTGTTCTCTGTAATGGCGTGCTCGTCTATCGGCTAGGACAACGGATTCTCAATTCGTGAAGACGGGTTCGATTCCCGTGCGCGCTACCAATTTTCTTTTCAGTGGCCAAAAAATTTCCGCAGCATTTCCGGGCCGTTCTGCCAAAAGATAATCGCGACGCCCATCAACGCGCCGCCAGCCATCACACCGGACGCGATTGGAAAAAGAAATTCTTCCGACTTCGACGGTGATTTTTTCTGGAACCACCACGCGATGGCCGCGCCCAGAAAAAACAACACGCCGTAATACCATTGGAAAATCCACGCGAGGCCGAAGCCCGAAGCGGACGGTAAATATTTTTCCTGCTTCGGGAAAATCACCGGCAGAATGGCGAACACAATTCCTACCACGCCGCCGATGGCGATGCTCCAGATTTTCGCGGGCGCGAGTGCCTCAAATCCTTTGCTCAAGGCCTGCGCGACGGCAGCCCAAGTCTGCGCGGCGGGCGCGGGAAATTGTTCCGAGCCGATGACTTCGGGCTTGTTGACGATGAGCGTGAACGCAAACACGCTGACGACCGTGCCGATAAAAATTCCGGCGAACTGCGCGAGAAATTGTTTGCGCGGATTCGCGCCGAGCAGATAGCCGCTTTTCAAATCGGTCAGCAAATCGGCGGACGAACCGGCAGCGCCAGCGGTAATGTTTGCGGCCATCAAATTCACATTCATGTTGCCGGGGCTCAACGCGCCAAACGTAAGTTGCGTCACTTTTCCGAGCGGCCCAATTGGCGTGGTGTCCGTCTCGCCGGTGATGCGACACGCGACGAGCGCGAGCGCAAACGACATCACGACGGCCAACGCGCTTTGCCAATAAGGCATTCCGAACGACGCGTGCGCGAGCAGCGCGAGCGCGACGAGCGAAACGAATTGTCCGGCGGCAAACCACGTCATCGGCGTTTCGATGGCTTCCATTTCCGTCGGGAATTTTGATTTGCGCGAAAAGATTTTTCCGAGGTCAAGAAACGCGCGGAGCGAAATGCGCCATTGCAAAATAAAATTTAGCAGGCTGGCGAAGACCATGCACGAAACGCCCGGCCACAGCGACCATTGCACACATTCGCGAAAACCGCCGGCGGCTTTGATGAGTCCGGCATTTTGCAACGCGGGCACATAAATCATCCAGCATGCGAAGCTGCCGAGAAGAATACTCAAGCACACGCGCATCCCCATAATCGCGCCAGACGCGATAAAAATTGGCTCCCAACTGAACATCACCGTGCGGCCAACCCACGCCGGGCCGAAAACAAAAGTGCTCAACTTTGTGCAAATTGTGTCGCTGGAAAACGCCGCGAGTTTTGGGATGACCGCAAAACCGTCGTGGATGAAATTATCAATGGCCGCAATGGCTCCGGCGATGCCGAGCGCTTTCGCGGCGCGCATTCCTTTCGCGCCGTGCGAGTGGAGCGCGCGCAACGTTTCCGCCGCCGCGACGCCGCTGGGAAAACGGAGTTGCTCGATGTTGATCATCTGTTTCTTCATTGGAATCGCCATCGTCACACCGAGAATGGCCAGAAAGAAAACCCACGCGAACGTCAGCGGCAGTGGCAGCGCGTGGCCGTTCAGCATGATGAACGCGGCGAACGCCGACACCAGCGTGCCGCCGGTCGAGTAGCCCGCCGAGCTGGCGCAGGACTGCATGCAGTTATTTTCAAGAATGGTCATCGGCACTTTCGCGAGACCAATTTTTACGAACGTCGTCCAGATGGCGTAAGATAAAATGCACGCGGTGATGGCGACGCCCATGCCCCAACCGGATTTCAAACCTATGTAGAGATTCGTGAGCGAGAGCACCGCGCCCAGCACGGAACCCATGAGCACCGCGCGCCACGTCAGTTGCTTCATCGAGTCGCCGCGCCCGCGATAAACCTGCTCGAACCATTGGCGTTCGATTTCTTCCGGCGTGCCGGTGAAGCCCGCGAGTGGTAGTTCAATTTCCGCTTCCGTTTTTTCCGTCGGAGAATTTTTCATGCGCGCGTTGTCGTAAATCGGCAAGTCGCGTCAGGGCTTGGTGAAGATTTTTGTGTCCGCCGAATCGCCCAGCGGATTCGCGCGGACGGCCTCGGCAAGTTCGACAAACGGAATCTGCGCCTTGAGCCAATCCGGATTTTTTGCAATGGATTCCATGGATTCGCGCGTGTTGTTACAGATGAGAAAAAGGTCGTTGCCCAAAACTAAAAACGCTTCGTGACTCGTGCCGACGCCGTGGCGGGAAAATTCAAAATCGCCCGCGCCGTATTTCTCATCGAGCAACGCGGTGCGAAGCGCGCCGAGATCGGTCACAAAATTTTTCAGGAATTCGTCGTTGCGCGGGCCGGTGTAATGCAGGATGCGCGCGCGGTTGCGTTCAAGCGAGACGACCGCCCATTCGTCGAAGACCACGCCGCTGTAACGGACATTCATCTGCGCCGCGCAGCCTTTGATTTTTTCGCGAATCTCTTCCAACGTCATGCTGCGAGCAGAACAAATCCCGCGCCTGCGCTCAAGGCAATTCCGGCGGCGCAGATTTTTTTACGGCGGAAATCGTGAGCGTCGCACCGCGTCCGCAAAATGCCAGCAGCAGCGTGACCGGCAAACTAATCATGCCCAGCACGGGCGCGAGCAGCACGGTGGCGATGATGGAACCGTAAGATTTTTTTTCGCCGATGACTTTTGCACTCTGGCCGCGCAGCAGGTTGTAAAATAAATTTGGCCGCGCGCCGAGCCAGTTCAACAGCGATTGGACGAAGCTGAATGTGTCGTATTCCGGCGCGAGCGAACTGACCCACGTCGGCGTCAAACCGGCTGCGCCCAAAGATTGCGAAAGCGAATCGCGCGTGTGGTGCGACAAGTGGCGCGGCACGTCCAAATGAAACCAGCCAGCCTTGGTGAGTTGCGCTTCGGGACTGCCAAAGTTCGGCACGGCGACCAGAAAAATTCCGCCAGGACGCAGGATGCGCGCGATTTCGGCGATGGTCGGACGCGGATCGGAAACGTGTTCGAGGACGTGCCACATCACCACGACATCAAAACTGTTGGCCGGAAAATTTAATTCTGACAACAAACCCACGCGCACCGGCAATTTCAAAACTTCGCGCGCGAAGCGGCACGCGTCGTCGGAAAATTCCGTGCCGGTCACGTCGCAACCTTGTTGTTGAAACGCGCGCAGCAATAGCCCGCGACCGCAGCCGATGTCCAGCACCTTGGAATTTTTTCGTTGCAACCGGCGCAGCACCTGACCCGACCGCCATTGATAAAGTTTTTCCTGCAACCATTCCATCACCGCCGGAAAGCGCCGACCTTTTTTGTCGCCGTAATAACCGGCGGGATAATATTTACCGATGTCCGCCGGAACCGGCAGCGTGACCACCTGCGCGCAGTGACGGCAGCGCGCGACTTGAAACGTCTCGCCGCTGATGTAATCGAACGCCGGAAAAATTATTTCCGTGGCGTCAGCGGGATGGGAGCAACTCTGCATCCGAAAAATTAGGCTGCAAACTGTCACGCAAACAAGTCGAAACGGCGATGGAAAAATTTATGCTGTGCGAACGGAAAAGAAATTATATCTTTCGCCTTCAGCCATGCAGCCAACCACGGGAACAGCCCAGACGCCGACCAGCGGAACCACCTTGAAAAAAAGGGATTGGCCGCATTATCTGATTTTGACGCTCACACTGGCGGCGGCGGCGGCAACCTTGTTCAATCCGTCCGGCACGACCAGCAATCTCGACGCACTGCTTTTATTACTCGCGACCGCCGGTTCTATCAGTTCACTCGCCCGGACGTTGCCGCTGCAAAGTGTTTTGTTCGCCGCGTTCATCACCGCACTTGTCGGCGGCGCGGCGCACGGTTTGAGCGCGCGCACCGGTTTGCCGTTCGGCCCGCTGTCGTTCGGCGCAACGAGCGGTCCGCAACTGTTCAACACCGTGCCGACGACCGTGCTGCTGCTATGGATAATCGTCATCTTCAATTCGCGTGGCGTCGCGCGGCTGATGCTGCGTCCGTGGCGGCGCGTGAAAAATTACGGCTTCCTGCTCATGGGTTTGACGACGCTGCTGGCGCTGGCGTTTGATGTCGCACTGGAACCGTTCGCGCGCGTGAAACATCTCTGGCTCTGGCAGCCGACAAAAATTTCTCTGACGTGGCACGGCGCATCGCCCTTGAGTTTTCTCGGTTGGACGTTTGTGTCGCTGTTGATTCTCGCGGTCATCATGCCGTATCTCATCCGCAAACAGCCGGGCAATCCGAGCGCGCCGGACTTCGCGCCGCTGGCGTTGTGGCTGGGAGCAATCGTTTTATTTTCGGTCAATGTGGCGCAAGCCAATCTGTGGGCGGCGGTAACGGTGAATGTCGTTATCGCCAGCGTCGCAGCCATTTTCTCGTGGCGCGGCGCGAAGTGGTGAATCAGTTTTTTCGCGACACTTTTAATTTATTTTGCGGGCAAAGCCGGTTGACCGCGCTGATTTAACTAGGACTGACCCCTTTATGGGCCTGGGGGGATTGCCTCCAACGATCCCTTATTCTATGTATCTTAAATAATTATGAATCCTGCTGTAAAACATAAACTAGAACAGATATTCAGATATCCATTTTTTTCTTCGGTTGGCAGATCGTTGCCCAACAGTGTGACAACCGTTGACACATGGACTAAAGCGATAAAGCAATGTAATATGCCAAAATGGGAGTCTAGCAGGTTAAGGGCACGAAATGCTTTGCAAATTGCAGTAAATAAAGCCTCGTGGGATAGAACGCAAGAATGGAATCCGCTAGCAAAAGAATTGAGTCCGGCAATTGATGATTATGTTGATTCCATGTTGCTAAAAAGTTCCTTAAACGAGGTGGAACGCAAAAGTGTTAAAGCAAAAATTTCCTGGGATCTAATGTTCATTTGCTTTGAAGAGGAATATCGAGATTTGGTAGTGCCGCTCTTTTATATTCCTTATCTAGATGTTTGGTATAATGCCGGGCATTTTCCGTGTGGTATCGTAGGCAAAAAACTTCCTGACGATTGGGATGGTCGCATTACAGATGGACAATTGATCGTATTTTAGAGAACGTGGCGGCACAGGCCAATGTTTCCACCTCGGCCGCAAACAAGGCTTCAACGTCACCCTACCCGAAAACGTGGCCGATCATGTCATTCGGCTTGATTAAGTTTTTAGAGTGCGCCGAGCAGCGTATAATAGAATGTTGAATAACGTTCACCTCCAGCTAAAACAATACATTTGGAAGCTGCTGACTGCGCGGCATCCTTATCACATGACAATTCTGGATTCCAAAGACATTGCCCCAAAAAACTGGCAGCAGTTATCATAGCAGCTAGAAATGAAGCAGCATCAATAGCACAATGAAATATAATGTGTCCGCTGGCTCCGCTTTCCTCGACTTCTATTTCGCCTGTTTCCAGATTTATCATCAACGGGTCTGCTTCCACTTTTCCAAATACCAGCTTGCCATTTACTTTTTTTAAATCATTGAAGCGAACCATTCCAATTTCAATTTTATTAACATCGTAACTTTCAGCAAGATCTGCTATGGGGTTTAAGTCTGATCTCGCCGCATTACTTTTTAACAATGGGATAAATGACTTGCGTATATCTTCACACTCAGAAAGCGTTAATTCTTTCTGTTTCAATTCGTTAATTGACGGCGCGCACAGCACCAAAGCTTCCGCGAATTCAGTTGCATTCATAAAATATTAATTTGGATTTGGATGAAGGCTTCCATAAAGGGGTCAGTCCCGAGTATTGATACAATTCTTCCGCGCCAGTTTTAATTTTTGCGCGACACTTTTAATTTACCGACGCGCGCTCCATCCGTTTCTTCGACGCGCAATTCAAAATCGCCGACGTCCACGAAATCGCCAGGCTTGGGAAAGCCGCCCAGTTTTTCCGTCAACCAGCCGCTCACGGTCGTCGTGTTTTCGTCATGCGGCACGATGCCGATAATTTTTTCCAGCTCATGCAGCGCCAGTGTGCCGACGGCTTCCCAAACATTTTCGCCAAGGCGAATCAATTCGGATTTTTCCGTGTCGAACTCGTCTTGAATTTGTCCAACCAACGCTTCGATGGCATTTTCCAAAGTAACAATTCCCACCGTGCCGCCAAACTCATCCACGACGACGGCGAAGTGTGATTTGCGATCCAAAAACCGCCGCAGCAATTTGTCCAGCGACGCGGTTTCGGGAATGTAAAATAATTTTCGCGCCAGCGGCAGCAGTTCTGCCGCCGTCTTCGCACGTTCGCGCAACGCATACAAATCCTTGATGTGAACGACACCCAAAGTTTTGTCGAGGTCGCCGTTTTCGCAAATGGGAAAACGCGAGTAGCGCGTTTTTTCCGCGAGCGCGACGCATTCGGCCAAAGTTGCGGTCGTGTCGAAAGCCGTGATTTCATTACGCGGACGCATCACTTCGCGCGCCGTGCGATGGCGTAAATCCAGCGCGTTCAAAATCAAATCGCGCCGATCGCCCGCGCCTTGTGCGGCGGACAAAACGACGCGCAATTCTTCTTCCGAATGGCGGTCGTGCAGTTCGCCACCGGCAAAACCGAGCCAGCGTAAAACGATTTGCGATGAGCGGTGCAGCACCCAGATGAACGGATAGGAGATGCGATAAAACCAGTTGAGCGGCGACGCGACCCACAACGAAGTTTGCAGCGTGCGACGAATCGCAATCGCCTTCGGCACGAGTTCACCCGCGATGATGAGCAAATAACAATTCACAAAAAAGCCGACGACAATGGCGATGGTTCCTTGCGTGTGTTCGTTGGAAATTTTCAGCAGCGGAAAAACCGGATCGAGCAGCGCGCGAAAAACCGGTTCCACCAAAACGCCGAGCGCCATGCTCGCGAGCGTGATGCCGAATTGCGTCGCGCCGATGTAGGAATCTATGTGCGCGACGATGTGCCGCGCGGTGCGCGCGCGACGGTTTCCTTTTTCAGCGAGCGGTGCAAGCTGCGTGTCGCGAATGCGGACGAACGCGAGTTCTGCCGCGACAAAAAACGCGTTGAACAAAACGAGCAGCGCGACGGCGAGCAGCTTCAAACCGATGGCGATGGCCGCGTCCCAATTCATAATTTCACCTCGCCGAACATCAGTTTCAAAATGTCTTCCAATGACACGACGCCGACCTCGCCGCCATCGCGCGCGAGGACAATTGCGAGGCGCTGACCGGCGCGCTGCATCCGGCGCAGCGCGATTTCCAGCCGTGTGCTGTCGTCAAGAAACAGCGCGGGCGACATGTATTCACCGGCAGTTTTTTGCGCGTCCAGTTTTTCCACGAACAGCAGCGCGCCCACGTCCAACATGCCCGCGATGCGTTTTTTTCCGTCGCGCGTTTCCCAGACCGGCAGACGCGAAAGATTTTTTTCCGACGCGAGTTTCAGCGCGTCGCGCAAAGGCGATTGCACTTCGAGCGAAAAGGTTTTTGCCAGCGGAATCGTGATTTGCGCGACGGTAAAATGTTGCAGATCCAAAACGCGATTGACCATCGCGTGCTCCTCGCCGGTCAATGCCTGCGCGGCTTCGGCCATCACGGCGCGCATCTCCTCGCGGTTGCCGAACAGCCGCGCGGTAAACGTCCGCGACCCGCGCCGCCGCAGGAAAAATTGCGAAATGCCCTCGACCAGAAATACCACCGGCGCGAGCGCGAGATGCACAATCCGCACGGCGTTGGCCGACGCGAGACAAAGCCGGTTTGGATACGCGCGGAACAACATTTTCGGCAGCAAATCGGAAAAGGAATAAAACGCGAACACGATGACGGTGAATAGCGCGACGATTAAAACCGTTTGACCGGCGAACCATTCATGCAGCTTCGCGAGCACCCAGCCGAGGATGAGAAAATTCACGAGTGTGTTGCCGACGAGAATCGTCCACAGAAATTTTTCCGGCTGCTCCAAAAAGTGGTGGAGGATTTGCGCCTGCGCGTTGCCGAGGCGCGCGAGCCGCCGCACGCGCAGGCGGTTCAGCGCGAACACGCCCGCTTCCATGCCCGACAGCAAAAACGAAAACAGCAGGCACAGCGCGACGCCAAAAATGGTGGTGATGTAGGCGCTCATTTGATTTGTTGCACGAGCAACTCGCGCACGCGTCGCTCGTCGGCAACTTGCGCGGTGAATTTCAGGCCCGCAAACATTGCCGATTCGCCTGCCGCCGGAACCACGCCGAGCAAGTGCGTGAGTAAGCCGCCCATCGTTTCCACTTCGGTCACGTCGGGCAGCAAAGGAAATTCGCGGCGAAAATCTTCCAGCCGCATCGTGCCGTTCACGCGCCAGTGGCCGGGCGAAATTTTTTCCAGCACGAAACCTTGCGGCGCGGACGCCACGCGGATTTTGCCGACGATGCCACCGAGAATGTCTTCCATCGTCACGAGTCCGGCGGCGCTGCCAAATTCATCCAGCACGATGGCGAGGCCGCGTTGTTGTTTTTGTAACGCGCGAAAAAGCAGCAAAAGATTCATGGACTCCGGCACGAACGAGGGAAATTCAATCACCTCGGCCAGATCAATTTTCGGATCCAACAACAGTCCGCGCGTGTTCAAGATGCCGACGATGGTGTCCGGCGTTTCGTCGTAAATCGGTATGCGGCGATGCTTGTATTTGCGCGCGGTAGCAAGCATTTCGTCCACCGTCGCGTCGTCGGAAATGCACGTCATGCCTGCGCGCGGACGCATCACGTCGCGCGCGGTGCGCCGGTCGAGACTGATGATCTGCAAAATAATTTCGCGCTCCGATTCTTCAAGCGTGCCTTGTTGCCAAGCGAGTTCGAGAAGTTCTTGGTATTCCGCTTCGGTCACGGCGGCGGGCGGTGTGGCGGTGGCGGCGGCTTGTTTGAGAATGGCCGCGTTCGTCCATTGCGCGGCGCGATAAAACGGTTTCGTCACGCGGCGAAAAAGCAGCAGCGGCCACGCGACGCGCACCGCCCAAAATTCCGGTTGCCGCACCGCGAGCGTCTTGGGCAACACCTCGCCGATGAGCAGAACGACGGCCGCGAGCGCGAGCATCGTCAGGCCGAAAGCCCATTGCGCGTCAAACACCATGCGGAGCGCGGCGGCGAGAATGGCGGCATTGGCAAACGTATTTCCCAGCGTGAGCGTGGCCTGCAAATCGTGCGGACGCGCGAGCAGTTCGGAAACGATTTTGCCCGCGCCGGATTTTTTTTCGAGAAGCTGCGCCACCTGCCATTTGCTCAAGGAAAACAACGCCGTTTCCGCCAGCGCGAAGAAAAAACTCGCGCCTGCGAACAACAGAACTGCAATGACCATCGCCGTTTCCACGCGCGCAGGTTAAGCAAAAACCACGCACCGGAAAAGGTGAATTGCGCGGGAAGAATTTGCGGTGGCGGCGGCTCGGTAGCGCACCGCCATCAAAAAACATGTTGAAGAATTTGCGGCGGTCTGCCGACGCGCCGCTACCCGAAATAAAAAAGCGGGCGACGCTTGCGCGCCGCCCGCCGTGTTTCACCACCAGAGGAATTACAAAGTCTTGTCGCTGAAATTGCCCTTCTGGAGCAATTGCAGACGTTCATCCAACCGCGCCGACCACCAGTCGAAGGCGAGTTTCAAATCGCCCCAAGTGCCGTCGAATTTCGTGCGGAGCGCTTTCGTTCCGGCGCGTTCATCCACCACCGCCGCGACGCGCTGACCGGTCGCGCCGTCCGTGAACTCGGCTTCCATCCGCACCGCACCGACCCCGGTGCCGGTGCCAGTGATGGCCTGCTTGGCAAAGCTCAAGACGAGCGCGGCGGGATAAACCGTGGAGACGAGGTTGACCACCGGCCAGCATTTCTTGGCCTCGGTAATGGCGCCATGAATCACCAGCACGTCCGGTCCGGCGGCATCAACGATTTGAAAATTCTTTTCCAAGCCATTCGCCAGCGAGGTATGGACGAAGTTCACGAGCATCTGCTGGTCTTCCGGCGAGAGCTTGCCGAGCTTGGAGTCCGCGTCCTGCGATTTCCAGAGGTCAACATTCTTGATATAGACCTTGGTATATTTCGACCAATTGGCGGACTTGTCAAAATAGACAAAGTTGGCTTCGTTACCGTCGCCCTTGGTGAGCTGCGAATAGTCGCCGAGGAAGCCGGAAAAATCCTTCGACGATTCGCTGACTTGATGTGTGGTGCGACAGGCGGTGAGGCCGAGCAGCAAGCCACCGAGGACGACGCCGGAAATAATTTTGTTAAGCGGAGTATTTATTTTCATAGGTTAGTTTTTTATTTTCTTTTTTGTTATCATTTTTTCGGTGCTGAAGTCGCGGCCCGCGCTCCGAAGAGCGCGAGCCCGCGTGTTTCATAATCGAACGAATTATATTCGTTTGCTGATATTTCCGGCTACTCGCTCGGGTGGTGGCTCATCTCCCGCACCGTCTGAAGAACCTGTTCGAGGTTGTAGCTCGCCGCCATCTGGAGCGGCGGGTAATCAATGTAGGACATGAGTTCCTTTTCCCACAGAAGCTGGCCGATGGGCAGGAGGTTCCAGTCATAGATATACGCGGAGCTCGGCGAGGCGAGCGCACCCGCTATCGAGAACGCGCCCTTCTGCTCGGCTCCGACGTTGTTCTCGAATGGATCGCGCATGATGTTCTGGAGCTGCGTCCAGTGATACGTGTTGGGTGCATTGAGAGCATCGGTGCCCTCGGAACCCATCATGGTGTAGTAGAACTTCCAGTTCTTGTAGCGCACGGCCGAAGGCAGGCGCCCCTGGTAGTAGAAGAAGGTATCGCGATTTGATTTTTCAGACTTGCCGGTGAGGTAATCAATCTGGTTGACGCCATCCAGCTTCGTCTTGACGATACCGGGGTATTTGCCACCCATGATTTCTTGGTTCAAGCCCTCACCTTTAGGACCACCGGCGATTTCCACGAACGTGGGCATCCAGTCCAATGAGGAGAACATTTCCTTGTAGATCGTGCCCGGCTGGATGTGACCCGGCCAGCGGACGACGCACGGAGCGCGCATGCCGCCTTCCCAAGTGCTCAGCTTCCCGGCTTTGAACGGGGTGACGCCACCGTCCGGGTAGGTTTGAACCTCGGCACCGTTGTCGGTGGTAAAGACGACGATGGTGTTGTCGAGTTCACCGATGTCTTCCAGCTTCTTCAGGACGACACCGATGTTGTCGTCCAACTGCTTCATGCCCGCTTCGTTGGCGCCCCAATCTTTGCCGCCCTTGGTGCCGATCATGGCTTCATACTTCGGCGACAGCACGGTGGTGATGTGCATGCGGGCCGGGTTATACCAGCAAAAGAATGGCTTGCCGGTCTTGCTGGGGGCGTTGCGGTCGAGGAAGTCAACCACATGGCTGGAGATTTCCTCGTCCACGGTCTTCGAGCGTTCGAGGGTGAGCGGGCCTTCATCGTGGCCCATCTGGTTTGCCGCCGTGCCGTCGGGGGACTTCATCCAGATGATATTGCGCGGAGCCGCCATGCAGACACCATCCTTGGGATCAACCTCGCCCGGAGGTTCGGGGATGCCGGGAATCGGAACCATCTTCATCCGCGGCACGACCGCTTGATCGGTCGGGCTGCTGTTGATGTCCGGGAAACTTACTTGCTGCATCGCGTCCAGATGGTAGAGGTAGCCCCAGAATTCTTGGAAGCCGTGCGCCGTCGGCAATGAATCCGGATGGTCGCCCAGATGGTTCTTGCCGAATTCACCGGTGGTGTAGCCGAGGTCGAGCAGGAACTTCGCGAGCGCCGGGGTTCCAGGCCGCAGATAAGAAATTGCACCCGGCAACTGCGGGAGAACCATGCCCGCGCGATAGGGATGCATGCCGGTGAAGAACGCCGTGCGCCCAGCGGTGCAGCTCGACTCCGCGTAATAGTGCATGAACATGCCGCCCTCTTTCGCGAGCCGGTCAATGTTGGGAGTTTCCCCGACCATCAGGCCGCGATGATAACAGCTTGGCTGCATCCAGCCGATGTCATCACCCATGATGAAGAGGATGTTTGGTTTCTTGTCCGCCGCGTATGCCGGGGTGGCGACGCCGTAAAGCGCCACGCCCGCCGCCAGCAGCGACAAGCCGTAGTTCTGCAGTTTTTTTGTTTTCATGTTTTTTTGTTTGGTGTTTTTTTTGGTTTGGTGTTTGTAATGCCAACTTACCCGGTTCAAAAAGCGGGCGACTCTCGCGAGCCGCCCGCCATGGAGTTTATTTCAGATTAGTTGCCGGTGCCTTTGCTCGCCGCTTCCGCCTCGGCCATCTTCTTGGCCATCTCGGCTTTCACAGCGTCGAGGTTGAAGCTCGCGCCGCGTTGCATCGGCGGGTATTCGAGGAAGGTCTGGAGTTCCTTGCCCATGACCTGCTGTGATGTGACTCGGCTTTTTCAGGCCAGTTGATGTGTTAGTCTGGGCCACAAGAAAGGACCAGACGATGAAAGGCAAACGGTATACGACCGAAGACAAGATACGGATATTGCGGGAAGCGGATCGAGGGGAGAAGAGCGTGGCCGAACTGTGCCGGGAGGCGAACATTTCAGTGGAGAGCTTCCACCGGTGGAAGAAGCAGTTTGGACAGATGGACATCAACGAAGCCCGGCGGCTCAAGGAACTGGAACGGGAGAACACGGAGTTGAAGAAGATGCTGGCGGAGTCGTTGTTGAAGAA
>CAILDU010000204.1 GCA_903833055.1 uncultured Verrucomicrobia subdivision 3 bacterium
GAAAAACCAAACCGCCCGTTCGCCTCGCGCTGCAACGTCGTCAAATCGTAGAGCATCGGCGACATCGAAGTCGTCGGCTTGCTTTCTTCCGTAACCACGCCCGGCTTGCCGAGACATTTCTTCTGGATTTCTTCCGCGCGCGAAATTTCCCAAAGCCGCTCCGGCCGGGATTGTTCGTCGCCTTCCTTTTTGAAATTCTCATCGAACCAGCGTCCCGGATATTCGCCTGCCTGCGCGCCGAACGTTCCGTGAATTTCCCAGTAATCGCGCGAAACGAATTTTTTAATCTTCTCCTCGCGCTCGACGAGAATCGCCAGGGTCGGCGTCTGCACGCGGCCAACCGTCGTGAGATGAAAACCGCCGCTCTTGGAATTAAACGCCGTCATCGCGCGCGTGCCGTTGATGCCGACCAGCCAATCGGACTCGCTGCGGCACGTCGCCGCATCCGCGAGCGGAATCATTTCCGAATCCGTCCGCAACTTCGCAAAACCATCGCGAATCGCCGCCGCCGTCATGGATTGCAGCCACAAACGCTGAATCGGTTTGTCGCTTTTCGCGTATTGAACAATGTAACGGAAAATCAATTCCCCTTCGCGCCCGGCGTCGCACGCATTGATGAGCGACGTGACATCCTTGCGTTTAATGAGCTTCAGCACCGCCTTGAGCCTCGGCTCGCTTTTCTCAATCGGCAGCAAATCAAAATGCGGCGGGATCACCGGCAAATTGGCGAACGTCCATTTGCCACGCTTCACCTCAAACTGTTCCGGCACGCAAATCGTCAGCAAATGGCCGACCGCCGACGTCACGACGTATTGGTCGTTCTCGAAGTAGTCGTCGTGCTTTTCAAACTTGCCGAGCGCCTTGCTGATGTCGCTGGCGACCGACGGCTTTTCCGCGATGATGAGTGCTTTTCCCATGTGTCGGGTCTTTCTTTAAGCCGCGCGCCGCCTCTTACGCAACTTATTTTTTTTGCGGAGCAAATCATTTCAACCACGGATGAACACAAATAAACACCGATAAAACCAAGGCGATTTCACACAAATCCAAAATCATTCTACCGGTAAAATAAAATTTCCCCATCCGTGTTAATCCGTGTCCATCCGTGGTTAAAAAAGTTTTCCCCCGCTGCGCGCTTGCGTTCGTTCCCCCGCAAATTAAACTCCGCGCCCGATGGTTAACCTGTCCGCCCTCAATCCGCAGCAACGCCTCGCCGCCGAAACCATTCGCGGCCCGGTTTTGATTCTGGCCGGCGCGGGCACGGGCAAGACGCGCGTCATTACGTTTCGCATCGCGCACATGGTGGATCGCGGCGTCGCACCCGCCAACATTCTCGGCGTCACCTTCACCAATAAAGCCGCGCGCGAAATGCAAGAGCGCGTTCGCAAGCTGCTGCCCAAAGTTAAGTCCGACGACAAGGCCAACCGCCCCACCATTTGCACGTTCCATTCTTTGTGCGTGCGGATTTTGCGGCAACACATCGAGAAACTTGGCTACAAACGCAGCTTCGTTATTTACGATTCGTCCGAGCAACTGGCGGCGGTGAAAAAAATTCTTTCGTCCATTTCTGCGAAGGGCGAGAAGACCGATCCGGGCGCGGTTTTGGCGATGTTGAGCAAATTCAAAAACGGCGGTGAAAATTCTTCGACGTTTGGCGATCCCAGTGTTCGCGCCCTCGCGCAGCACATCGCCAAGCGCTACGAATCCGCGCTGCACGCCTGCAACGCCGTGGATTTCGACGATCTCATTCTACTCACGTTGCGCCTCTTTCGCGAACATCCCGACGCGCTCGAAGCCTGCCGTGCCAAATATAAATACGTCATGGTGGACGAGTATCAGGACACCAACGCCGCGCAATTTGAGTTAGTCCATTCGCTCACGAAGGAACACCGGAATTTTTGCGTCGTCGGCGATGATGACCAGAGTATTTACGGCTGGCGCGGCGCGGAAGTCGCGAATCTGCTCAATCTCGAACAACATTTTCCCGAAGTTAAGATCGTCAAGCTCGAACAGAATTACCGCAGCACCTCCAACATCCTGAACGCCGCCAACGCCATCATAAAAAACAATGTCCGGCGGCGCGGCAAATCGCTGTGGTCGCAGAAAGGCGCGGGCGCGAAAATCCTGTTGCAGACGTATCCGAACGACGAGGACGAGGCGCGGGAGACCGTCGCGCAGATCGAATTTAAGCGGCTCGCTTACCGCGTCCCGTGGCAGGATTGCGCGATTCTCTTCCGCACCAACCAGCAGTCCCGCCCGATTGAAATGGAGCTACGCAAAGCGGGTGTGAAGTATCATTTGGTCGGCGGCCAAAGTTTTTTTGACCGGCGCGAGATAAAAGATTTCCTCGCCTACACCAAAATGTTCCTGAACCCCAACGACGACATCAGCCTGCTCCGCATCGCGAATGTGCCCGCGCGCGGCTTGAGCGATGTCACGATGGAACGGCTGCTCGGCGCGAGTCACGAGCGCAGTTGCTCCGTTTTCACCGCGATGAAAAATCCGCTCGTCACCACGACCTTCCAGACGGCGACGCGGAAGAGCATCGAGGCGTTTGTCGAATTTGTCGAACGCACCCAAAACGAATTGCAGACGACGGACAATAATTTTCGCTTGCAGGGCTGGGCGGATAATTTCTTGAACGAAACCGGCTACTTGGCCGAGTTGCGGCGACTCGATAAAGATCCCGAAGTTGCGGAAGCGCGCGTTCGCAGTTTGCGCGAACTCATTGCCACGATGGATGGCGCGGGCAACGCGCCGGCGGAACGATTGGAAAACTTTCTGGAAAATGTCACGCTCGACAGCGACCGCGCGGAAGAAAAAGAAAACACCAGCGACGCCGCGACGCTCATCACCATGCACTCGTGCAAAGGTCTGGAATTTCCGCACGTCTTTGTCGTCGGGCTGGAAGACGGATTGCTCCCGCACTCGCGCTCAAAAGTTGAGGGAACGATGGACGAGGAGCGCCGCTTATTTTACGTCGCCGTCACGCGCGCGATGGAGACGCTGACCATTTCGCATTGCGGCGGGCGAAAAAAATACGGCCAGCTCCTGCCCTGCCAGCCATCGCCGTTTTTGAAGGAACTGCCGGAGGAACTCGTCGAACATTCGGATTCAAAATCCAAAACGCCGGTCGCGCAGGAATCGAGCAAGAATCTTTTCGCCGCGATGCGCTCCGCCGTGTCGTGAGGCGGACGAAATGGATGGCGCGCGACGCCCTCAAACCCAAAATGGTAGAGACATCGTGCCGCGATGGTCCTTGCGGACGGCCACGGTAGGGACATCGCGCTGCGATGTCCCCGCCCGTCAGCGAAGCGAG
The DNA here is from genome assembly GCA_903833055.1 of uncultured Verrucomicrobia subdivision 3 bacterium. Lineage (GTDB taxonomy): Bacteria > Verrucomicrobiota > Verrucomicrobiia > Limisphaerales > UBA11358 > UBA11358. The sequence goes on from CAILDU010000204.1 coordinate 3,317, forward strand.
GGCGGAACGAACGTGGTAAGCCACCCGCCTCGATTTTCCGTGGGCGTCGCCTGACGCTACGCTCGGCGACGCGGACGGCGCAGCGCGCCGTCCCTACCGGTCGAATTGCGGACGCTGGCCGTCGGCAAAATAGACGAATGGCCAATCTTGCGAACGCGCGACGAGTTTTTTCCGCACCGGGTTCTCCAAAATGTAATCGGCCTTTTGCCGTCGGTTTTCATCGTGCCGCAAGCGGTGTTCAAAGAAGTCCCTTTGCCAGCCGATGCCCATTTCCTTCGCCGTCCATTCCTTCCATTTGCTAACGACGGTTTGCAACGGCTTGCCGGAAGGCGGAAAGGAAATCAGCGCGTGCAAATGATCCGGCATTAGGAGAAAAACGTGCGGCCACCAGAGAAATTTTTCCTGCCGATAGCGAACGGTTTCAAATAGACGGTCGGAAATTTCTGGCAAGGCAAGTTGGTTATGGAAACGCACCCGGCAGTTGATGCTGATGAAATAAATTTCGCGGTGCGGGTCAACCCACAAGGGCACGTCATGCGGCAGGGATTTTCTTTGGGGCGTGTCCATAGTGGAAAGGTATTTGTCTGCACTTGCGACTGGCAAACCCAAAATGGTAGGGACATCGCGCCGCGATGGTCCTTGCGGACGGCCACGGTAGGGACATC
>CAILDU010000205.1 GCA_903833055.1 uncultured Verrucomicrobia subdivision 3 bacterium
GAAATCGGGCAGACGGTTGTGGTGAAAGACGGCACGGTGCTGGCCGTCGAAGGATTTGAAGGCACGGACAAATGCCTCGCGCGCGGCGGCGAACTCGCCGGCAAAAACGGCGGCGCGGTCGCCGTGAAAGTCGCCAAGCTGAATCACGACATGCGGTTCGACATCCCGTGCATTGGCGCGAAAACATTGGAGATTTGTGCTGTCGCTAAAATTTCCGTCCTCGCGCTGGAATCCGGCAAATCACTTTTACTCGAACGCGAAGTCTGCGAAGAACTCGCGCAGAAAAATAAAATTTCCGTCACGACCATTTCTTGAACCGCAGATGCACACAGATAAACACAGATTAGAAAATTGCTTTCAGAGCTTTGGTTTTTATCCGTGTGCATCTGTGTCCATCTGTGGTTAAAAAATTTATGCTAAAATCCCACGAACTCCTCGGTTTCATGTCGCCCGCGCTGGCGAAAGACATTTTGTCCTTCATCTTTGAATCGGACAAGCCGGCTTACAAAGCCACGCTCACCGCCGTCGCGGAAGCGCAGCGCGTCCGCCCGATTTTCCTCGAACGCCAGCCGCGCGACGCGCGCCACACGGCAATGCTGTCCGCGCTCACCAAGCCGAATCTCGATCCCGCCGCCGCCGCATTCATCCGCGCGTGGCTCGTGAAAAAACACGCGGCGATGCTGGTGGATTTCATGAACGCGCTGGAGATCAAAAACGACAACGGCGTGGTGGAAGATTTGCCGACGGCGGTGGACGACGCGAAATTAAAAGCCGCCGTGGAAATTTTGCTCGGCAAATATCCGCACGAAACGGTGGCGGTTTATCTGAATGCGTTCAACGACATGAACACGGCCAACTGGCCGAATCTCAAGGCGCTTTTGGAAACGGATGCGCGGTTGCAACTGGGCAATCACGCGTAAAGTTTGGCTGGGCTAATTAACGGTGCGCGGCTGTGTCGCAGATCCGCCGCAGCCGTGTGAAAGTTGCGGCGGCTGACGCTGCGCGCACAGCCGCGCACCGCCAAATAAAAACCCTTCTTGCACCGCCTTGCGGCTTCTGGGATAAGTGTGTCCCGTTTTTGAACAAGGAATTAGAATAATTAGGATTTACACCATGAAAATACGCAATGTCTGCCTCGCATTATTGACTTCACTCACCTGCATCCATTTTGCCAGCGCAACGGCACGAATCTCATTGTGCAAATTCCGGCGGACACGCTGGATTACAGCAATGTTTATGAGGGTCGCCTGATGTTTCTGAAACGCACGACCACGAATACGGTCAGTTATCCGGGCGCGACGGGTGTGGCGGGTTATTTTCGCCAGACGAAATTTCCGATCACGACTTTGGCGCCGCCGCCGAGCCACGGACGTATTCAATTCAGCGCGCGGAATTTTTCCGTCGCGGAAAATGCGGGCAGCGCGGACATCACGGTGACGCGTAGCGGCACTGAGGGCGACGCATCGGTGGATATTTTCACCACGGACGGCACGGCGACGGATGGTTTGGATTACACGGTGCTTTCAACTTCGATTCAATTTCATGACGGCGACACGATGGCGACGATTCCGATTTCGATCCTCGACGATTATTTGCTCGAAGGAAATGAGACGGTCAATGTCTGGCTCGCCAACGCGACGGGCGGCGCGGAACTCGGCAACCGCACGAATGCGCTGCTGACGATTATGGATAACGAAATCGCTGCGGCAGGCAAATTGCAAATCATTCCAGTGACTTATTCTTTGAGCGAAACAAACAAAGCTGTGAACCTCACAGTCTTGCGCACGGGCAATAAGATCGGCACGGTGAGCGCGACTTTCGCCACAGCGGACGGTTCGGCGCTGGGCGGTTCGGATTACGTCGCGACGAACGGCACGGTGATTTTCACGAATGGTCAGACGAGCAAAGTTATTTCCGTTCCGCTGCTCAACGACACGTTGCAGGAATCAAACAAAACTTTCACGGTGAACTTGCTGACGACGACGGGCGGCGCGGCATATGGAACGAATCTCACCAGCACGGTGACGATTCTCAATGACGACATTGGCGGCGTCATCAACTTCACGCGCGCGGGGATTTCGGCCAATGAAAACAGCACGAACTTCGTGGTCAATGTTTCTCGCAAGGGCGGCAAGGCGAGTGACGTGACGGTGGATTATTCTACGACGGGCGGCACAGCCACGGCGGATGTGGATTATGTTTCCACCTACGGCACGCTGACTTTCGGCGCGGGTGAAACGAATAAAACCATTCTCGTGCCAATCATCAATGACACGCTGCCGGAAGGTTTGGAAAATTTTACGCTGACGTTAGCGAACGTCACCGGCGGGGCTACGCTCGGCACGACGAATGTTTGCACGCTCACGATTGTGGATGACGAGTCGAGCATCAGCCTCGGCACACCGGCCATCACCGTCAGCGAAGCCGGCACGAACGTCAGTATTACGCTCACGCGGTCGGGCGCGACGAACACGGCGGTCTTTGTGGATTTCGCCACGACGGACATCACCGCCACGAATGGCGTGCATTACACCGGCACGAACGGCACGTTCAGCTTCCCGGCGGGCGGCGCGACTTCCAAAACCTTTTTGATTCCCATAAAGGACAACACGGTGGTGGATAACAGCCGCACATTCAAATTCACACTGTCTAATCCGACGGGTGGCGTGCAACTCGGCAGCATCACGAACACGACGGTGACAATTACGAACAATGATTTCGCGGGTGCAATTCAGTTTGCGTCTGCGACCTTCAGCGGCACGGAAGGTTCCAACGCCGTCATCACGCTGACGCGCACGGGCGGTTTGGCGAGCGGCATTTATATTTATGTCTCAATGGTTGGCGGCACGGCGACGACGGGCGTGGATTACACAAATATGTCGGGCTACGTCTTGTTTAATGCCGGCGAAACGAATAAGACGATTCTCGTGCCGCTCATTACGGATTTGCTCAATGAATCTACGGAAACTGTGAATTTGTTTTTTGGCACAATCATCGGCGGCGCATCTATTGGCGCGCAAAGCACGGCAACATTGAACATTCTGAACAAGCCGGACGCAAATGCGGTTCCGCTCACCGGCCCGCTCTTCATGACGTGGAAAATCGGTTCAACTACAATCACCGCAAACATCGTGGCGGGCGCAACGGATACGCATGGCGGCAATCTCATCGTGACGGGAACCTCCAGCTCTACCAGCGACTTCAAACAATTGATCATGGATGTTGGGCCATCGGTTCCCGGCACATTGCACCTCACAGACGCTGGCCTCAATGGATTCTGCACTTACACTGTCAGCCCTTTCTCTGGCGTCGGGGCTAAAAACTGGGATTTAGCTGGCAGCTCATCCAATAATGGCAGCACCGGCACATTTATCTACGATGCCATTGACCATTCGCTAAAGCTGGCCAGCGGTCGCTTCACCTTGCACCTGTTCCAAACTACCGGTGTCGGTGCGGGCACTTTTATTGACATGGTTGGCAGTTTCCGCATCCAGCTCCAGTAATTTACCAGCAAAATTCAAAACGCCCCGGCCTTCACTGGTCGGGGCGTTTTTGTTTTTATTTCCAGCCGTAAGCTCTCTTTTTAATGGTTATCAGAAAAATATTTCATCAAGAAACTGCTGGCGGATAAAGGCGGCTTTTGTATCGTGGTTCTTTCGACGGTTAACCAAATTATAAATTTATGGAACCTACTGGAGACATCGCGCTAATCGGTCTGGCCGTCATGGGCCAAAATCTCATCATGAACATGAACGACCACGGCTTCACCGTCGTCGCTTACAACCGCACCACCGACAAGGTGGATCACTTCCTCGCGAACGAAGCCAAAGGCTCGAAAGTCCTCGGCGCGCATTCGATTGAAGAAATGGTTTCCAAACTCAAATCGCCGCGCCGCGTGATGATGCTCGTCAAAGCGGGCAAGCCGGTAGATGACTTTATCGAATTGCTCGTGCCGCATCTTGCGCCGGGCGACATCATTATTGACGGCGGCAATTCGCTGTTCGACGACACCAATCGCCGCGTGAAATATTGCGAGAGCAAAGGACTTTTATTCGTCGGCACCGGTGTGAGCGGCGGCGAAGAAGGCGCGCGCAACGGCCCTTCGATTATGCCCGGCGGCTCGCCGAAAGCGTGGCCGTTCGTGAAAGATATTTTCCAAGCTGTGTCCGCAAAAGTCGAAGGCAATGTTCCCTGCTGCGACTGGGTCGGCGAAGGTGGCGCGGGCCATTATGTGAAGATGGTTCACAACGGCATTGAATACGGCGATATGCAGCTCATCTGCGAAGCTTATAACATTTTGAAAAATGGTTTAGGCTTGTCCGCCGACGAAATCCATTCCGTTTTTGCCGAATGGAACAAAGGCGAATTGGATTCTTATCTCGTCGAAATTTCGCGCGACATCATGGCGTTCAAGGACACGGACGGTTCGCCACTCGTGGACAAAATTCTCGACACCGCCGGCCAGAAAGGCACGGGCAAATGGACGGTTATCAACTCGCTGGACATGGGCATTCCCATCACGCTCATGGCCGAAGCAGTTTATGCGCGCTGCGTTTCGGCGATGAAAGATGACCGCGTGAAAGCGGCGCGCAAACTCAAAGGCCCGCGCCCAGCGCTCACCAGCATCGCCGCGAATCCCGAAAAGAAAAAGGCGTTTATTGCCGACATCATGAGCGCGCTTTATGCGTCGAAAATCGTCAGCTACGCGCAGGGTTATATGCTCATGCGCGCGGCGGCGAAAGAATACGGCTGGAACTTGAACTACGGCGGCATCGCGTTGATGTGGCGCGGCGGCTGTATCATCCGCTCGCGTTTCCTCGGCAAAATTAAAGAGGCTTACGACAATAATCCGAAACTCTCGAATTTGTTGCTCGACGATTATTTCCGTGGCGAAATTAAAAAATCGCAAAAAGGCTGGCGCAACATCGTCGCGACGGCGGCGAAAAAAGGAATTCCCGTTCCCGCGTTCAGCACCGCATTGGCGTTTTACGACCAATATCGCAGCGCCGTTTTGCCGGCGAACTTGTTGCAGGCGCAACGCGATTATTTCGGCGCGCACACTTACGAGCGCGTGGACAAACCGCGTGGCGAATTCTTCCACACGAACTGGACCGGACGCGGCGGCACGACCAGCAGCAGCACTTACAACGTGTAAGTCCTTGCGGACGGCCACCAGAACTTTCAAGGCGCGCGGCTCCGGCTGCGCGCTTTTTTATTTTTGAAAATTCTTTGCGCCTTGGCGTCTTTGCGTGAGACAAAAGCTTTGTTTGACGGACGATTTCGCGACGCTAAAATTTCCGCATGGCAAAACCTGAATTGAAAATTGAAATGCTCGCGACCGGCAACGGCGCGGCTCCGAAAAAAGGCGACCTCGTGACCGTGCATTACACCGGCACATTCATGGACGGCAAAAAGTTTGACAGCTCCGTGGATCGCGACGAGCCGTTCGCCTTCGCGCTGGGCGCAGGCCAAGTCATCGCCGGTTGGGATCTCGGCGTGGCGCAAATGAAAATCGGCGACAAAGTTAAAATGACCATTCCACCGGAACTCGCCTACGGTCGCGACGGTTATCCCGGCGCGATTCCGCCCAACTCAACTTTGATTTTTGAAGTCGAACTGCTCGGCATCGGCTGATTTCATTGCCTTCAAACAACTTTTTTGAACTCGCAAGCGGCGCTGAATCCGCTTACGCTTTCGCCCGCATAAAATAGATTATGAAAAAATATCTTGTTGAATTCATCGGCACCTTCTTTCTCGTTTTGACCATTGGCATGACGGTCATTGCCCCGGTCGTAGCCGTTGGCTTTGCACCGCTGGCCATCGGCGCCGCGTTAATGATCATGGTCTATGCGGGCGGCCACGTCTCTGGCGGACATTACAATCCCGCCGTCACGCTCGCCGTCTGGCTACGCGGACGCTGTGCCAGTTGCGACGTGCCGTTTTACTTCATCGCGCAGGCGCTTGGCGCGACGGCGGCGGCTTTTATCGCGCTGCATCTTAAAGGCAATCCGACGTTGACGCCTAAAGAAGTGAACCTGCTGCCAGCCCTCGTCGCAGAATTCATCGGCACGTTTGCCCTTTGTTACGTCGTGCTGAATGTCGCCACGGCGAAAGCCACGGCGGGCAATTCCAACTACGGCCTCGCCATCGGTTTTACCGTGACGGTGATGGCTTACGCGCTCAGCGGCATTTCCGGCGGCGCGTTTAATCCGGCAGTCGCCATCGGCGTCACACTGATGAACTTGGTCAAGTCCTCCAACCTCTGGATTTACTTTTTCGCCAACTTTGGTGCCGGCGCGCTCGCTGCGCTGGTGTTCAAGTTCGTGAATCCCGACGACAAATAATTTTTCCGCTCTCGCAACGTGCAGCCGACGACCTTCCTTCGTGAAACGTCCGGCGGCACTTTGCTTTCCGTGAAGCTCCAGCCGCGCGCTTCCGCGAATGAAATTTGTGCGCCGCTCGGCGACGAATTAAAAATCAAAGTCACCGCGCCACCCGTGGACGCCGCCGCGAATCAAGCGCTCGTAGAATTTCTCGCGGAAAAACTAGATTGTTCACGCGGCAAAGTAGAGTTGCTACGCGGTCAGACTTCGCGGCACAAAACCATTTTATTGCACGGCTTCAAAGCAACGGACGTTCTGCAAAAGATATCGCTTGGCAAATAAGGGTTGGTTTTCGGCAAAATAGAAGAGGTCTTCACACGGCAACCAGCTAAAGTTAGGGTGCGATTGTTTCCTTGGAAATCCGGCGGATGCAGCTTTGTCTTCATCCGCACGGTAAAGCTTGGGCGCAACGCAGCCGCTCCGATTTGGGGCGGAATTTTTTAGCTGAACCATCATGTCACATCCTCAAATCATCCAGGGCGGAATGGGCGCAGGCGTTTCCGATTGGCGACTGGCTCGCGCCGTTTCACAAGTCGGCCAGCTCGGCGTTGTTTCCGGAACGGCCGTCGCCTGCATTCTCGCTCGCCGTCTCCAAACCGGCGATACCGACGGCCAGATGCGCCGCGCGTTGGAACAATTTCCCGTCCCTGGCGTCGCCGCGAAAATTCTCGCCGATTATTTTATTCCCGGCGGCAAAGCCGCCAACGCGCCGTTCAAGCTCACGCCATTGCCTTGCTTGAATCCCGGCGCGGATTATGTGGCGCTGACCGTGGCGGCAAATTTCGTGGAAGTTTTTCTCGCGAAGGAAGACCACGCCGGATTAGTCGGCATCAACTTTCTGGAAAAAATCCAGTTTCCTACCCTGCCCTCCATCTTCGGCGCGATGCTCGCCGGTGTGGATTATGTGCTGATGGGCGCAGGCATTCCGCGCGCCATTCCCGGCGTCCTCGACCACTTTGCGCGCGGCGAAACCGCCGAGTTGAAAATGGATATCGAAGGCGGATTACCCGGCGAAGAATTTTTTTCCAAGTTCGATCCGGCGGCATTTTGCGGCGGCCGCGCTCCGTTGCTGAAACGTCCAAATTTTCTCGGCATCGTCGCTTCGGCTACGCTCGCCATCACGCTCGCGCGCAAATCCAACGGTCAAGTAAACGGCTTTGTCGTCGAAGGCGAAACGGCTGGCGGCCACAACGCGCCACCGCGCGGCGCGCTGCAACTGAACGCGCAGGGCGAACCGATTTACGGTCCGCGCGACATCGTTGATCTGGAAAAAATTCGCGAACTCGGATTGCCTTTTTGGCTGGCCGGTTTTTACGGCAACACTGGCAAGCTCGCCGAAGCATTGAGCCTCGGCGCAACTGGTATTCAAGTGGGAACCGCGTTTGCATTCTGCGAAGAATCCGGCATTCGTCCCGACATTAAGCAACAGGTTTTCGAAATGAGCCGTGCCGGCAATCTCCGTGTGGTCACCAGCCCATTGGCCTCGCCCACCGGATTTCCACTCAAGGTCGTGCAATTGCTCGGCACCGTGGCGGATCATGGAATTCTCCCAGAACGAAAACGCAACTGCGATCTCGGTTATCTCCGCCACGCCTACCGCAAACCGGACGGCGCGCACGGTTATCGTTGTCCCGCCGAACCAATGGAAGATTTCATCCGCAAAGGTGGCACGCCCGAAGATACTCACGGTCGCGAATGTGTGTGCAATGGTTTGATGGCCACCATCGGTCTCGCGCAAATTAGTTCAGAAAATATTTTGGACTTGCCGCTCGTCACCGCCGGCAATGAAGTCGCGCACGTCGCGCGTTTTTTGAAACCAGGACGCGATTCCTATCCTGCCGCCGAAGTGATTGAACGGCTCTTGGACAAGTCCATTCCAGCCACAATCGGTTAAGCGATTTGTTCCGCCAATTCCTCCGCCGGATACGTCCAGATTTCCGCGAGTGTCGGATGATAATGCGGCGTCGCTGCGAGTTCGCGCACCGTCATATGCTTCGCCATCGCCGTGACAATTTCGTGAATCAATTCACCGCCACTCGGTCCGACACAACTGCCGCCGATGATTTCTCCCGTCTTCGGATTCGCCAGCAGTTTCACGAAGCCGTCCTTCGCTTCCATGATAAGCGATTTGCCGTGATCGTTGAACGGATAACTTACCGCGAGAAATGGAATTTTATTTTCGCGCGCAGATTTTTCCGTCAACCCGACCGTCGCCACCTGCGGCTCGGTAAACACAACTGAAATCAGCAGCCGATAATCCATCACGCGCGGCGACTTCGGTTTCAAAATATTGTGCACCGCCGTCTCGCCCTGCTGAATCGCGATGTGCACGATTTCATGCGGCCCGCAAACATCGCCCGCTGCGAAAATGTGCGGCGCGCTCGTCTGCATTTTATCGTTCGTCACGACGCGCCCCTGCTCTGTTTTCACGCCCGCGCTTTCGAGTGCGAGCGAAGCCGTATTCGGCACCCGACCCAGCGCGAATAAAATTTCTTCCGCAGCGACGGAAATGATTTTTCCATTCTGCTCAAACGAAACCGTTTTTAATTTTCCTTTGCGCTTGGCGTCCACCAATTTTGTGCCGGTGAACACTTGCATACCTTCGCGCCGGAAAACTTTTTCCACTTCTGCACCCGCATCTGCGTCAAATTCCTTCAGCAACTTTTCGCTGCGCTGAATCAACGTCACCTTCACACCAAAGCGCTGAAAAAATTGCGCAAACTCGCACGCGATTGCACCGCCGCCGAGAATGATGAGTGACTTCGGCAATTTCTTCAGCGCCACCGCATCGTCACTCGTGATGAAGCCGACTTCATCCAGTTGCGGCAACGGCGACGGCGCCACGCGCGAGCCGGTGGCGATGACAAAGTTTTTCGCCGTCAGATTTTTACCATTGCTCAATCCCACCGTGTTTGCGTCCAGAAATTTTGCGTTGGCGCGGATGAACTTGAATTTTCCGGCGTTCAACTGCTGCACACGGAAGTCCGCAAAATCTTTAATCATCAGATTTTTCCGCGCCATCACTTTAGCGAAGCCGAAGGAAATTTTTTCCGCACGCACGCCCCACGTCGCGGCGTGTTCGGCGAGATGTTTCACTTCTGCCGCGTAAAGCATGGCTTTTGTCGGCATGCAGCCGCGCAAGATGCACAGTCCACCGACTTCTTCGCCGCCTTCGATGACGACCGTTTTCAATTTGGCGGCCGCCGCCGTGCGCGCCGCCGCGTAACCGCCGCTGCCACCGCCGATCACCGCCACGTCATAATCAAATCGTTTCATGGCGGATAATTAACCACGGATGGACACAGATGGACACGGATAAAATTGGGCAAAATTAAATGGCAAGGCACGCGCAGCCGGACGTGACCGGCTTGTGAAATATAATCCGTGTGCATCCGTGTTTATCTGTGGTTGATTTTTTTGCCGGTTGAAGGATGATTTTCCCATGAGCGAAATCATTTATCCCCGCAGCCCGCGTGAAACCATGGATGGCTGGAGCTACCTGCCGCGTTACGTTGACAAAATCCGCCTGCACCTCGCGGGCAAACTGCATTCCGACTACCAGGAAAATCTCGGCAAGGCGTTTGACGGTTTCTGGCTCAAGGCCGCCGGCGTGACGCACGAACAATTTGTCGACGTCGTGAAAAATTCCATTACCGATGGCGAGGTGTGCGACTGGGTTCGCAAAAACGTGCAGCGCACCGCCGCCGAAAAAGCCGCGCACTGGCAGGATGTTTTGAGCCGTCCGCTCGCGAACGACGAATCCGCCAAGGCGCGTTTGAAGCTGCGTAAGGAACAAGCCGGCATCGGCCACCGCGACGACGTGCAGTGTTTCGTGGATATGCTCGACGCGGATGAGAAGCGGATTTAAGGCCAGCACTTGACTACGACCACAACTTCGCTCATCCGAAGCTGGTTTCATAGCTGGCCCACAAGGACTATTCTGTGGCGCATAAAACCTGTATTTTTAATTTCACAATGAAACTTGGACTCGGACTTTACCGCCACCAACTCAACGCAGAGCATTACCGCTTCGCCAAGCAATGCGGCTGCACGCATCTCGTCATTCACCTCGTGGATTATTTCCGCTCATCGCGCAGCAACCAGCCGGGCGACCAGCCGTGCGGCGACGATGCCGGCTGGGGTTTGGCGGGCGACCCGGACAAGCTCTGGACGTTTGAAGAACTCGCCGCCATCAAAAAAGAAATCAACGCCCACGGCCTCGAACTGGAGGCGATTGAAAATTTCGATCCCGCGCACTGGCACGACATCTTGCTCGATGGCCCGAAAAAATTGCAGCAGATCGAAAATGTAAAAACGATTATTCGCAATGTCGGCAAAGCGGGCATTCCGGTTTTTGGCTACAACTTTTCCATCGCCGGAGTTGCGGGTCGCGTGAAGGGAAAATTTGCGCGCGGCGAGGCCGAAGCCGTCGGCATGGACGGCGCGCTGGATACACCGTTGCCCAATGGCATGGCGTGGAACATGGTCTTCGATAAAAACGCTGCGCCGGGAAATATTCCGTCCGCCACGCACGAACAACTTTGGTCGCGCTTAAAATTTTTTCTCGATGAAATTATTCCTGTGGCTGAAGCAGCGGGCGTCACGATGGCCGCGCATCCGGATGATCCGCCGCTGCCGTTTATCCGCGCGCAACCGCGCCTCGTGTGGCAGCCGCAGCTTTATCAGAAGTTGATTGACCTGAAACCCAGCCCGCGCAACGCACTGGAATTTTGCGTCGGGACAATTGCGGAAATGAAGGACGGCAGTGTTTATGACGCGGTAGAAACTTACAGTCGCCAGCAAAAGCTTGGCTATGTCCATTTGCGAAATGTCCGCGACAAAGTTCCATTTTACAAAGAAACCTTCATTGACGATGGCGAAGTGGATGTGCTGCGCGTATTGAAAATTTTGCATAAAAATAATTTCACGGGCGTGATTATTCCCGATCACGCGCCGCAGATGAGTTGCGCGGCGCCGTGGCACGCGGGCATGGCTTACGCGCTCGGATTTTTACGCGCCGGATTGAAAACGCTCGAAGGCTAACGCGCCAAAGCCGATTCGCCTGCCGAAAGTTTGACGGCAGTTTTTTCCAGTGCCGTTTTTAGGACGGCATCGAACGCCGGCTTCGGTTTGCCCGCGCGGTCGAAGTGCAACGGATACGACGTGCGCCCCTGAACTGGCCAGTCGTTGAGCCGGGAGTTGCCGTTCGTCACGCCGAATGCGACATAGCGATCGGCGAGGCTGAAATCATATTGGCCCAGTTCGGGATGAATGACTTCCCACTTCATCACGTTCTCTGGCGAAATAGAATTAAACTGCGCTTTCACCAACGCGGCTTCAACTTGATTGGATTCGCAGAACTGCGCCGGACTCAAGGCTGCGCCAATCAGAAAATCATTTTTGAATGCTTCTTTCAGCGTCGTCTGCGCGCAACTCGTCGTCGCCAAAACAATTCCCCAAAAATCCGGTGAGATAAAAAAGTTTCAGGGAGTTTCAGGCGGCGGCCTTTTGGCGGCGCGCGGCGAGTTCATCGGCCATTTCAATGGTCGTGCGTTTATTCAGCTTGTAGGTGATAAGTAGAATGGTGCAAATGGCGAACATCACGCCAACGGCGATGCCGGTCAGCGCGTGGTAGCCGGCCACGGCTTCCGGCGCGGCTGGTTTTTGCGTGTCGTATTTGAACAGGCCGGCCATGAGCCAGAGGAACGACGCCGAGCCGAGTGCGAGTCCGGCTTTCAACGCAAAACCAATCGTCGCAAAAACCATGCCGGTGAAACGACGTCCCGTTTTCCATTCCGAATAATCCGCCACGTCGGCGTAAATCGCCCACACGAGTGGAATCGTCGGCGCATAAACCAGCGAGCCAATAATCGTCAATGCCACCATGCCATAAACGTCGGCGGGTTTGAGAAAATAAAACGCAAACGCGTTGATGGTCGAGAGCGTGAAGCCCACGACGGCCACGGCTTTCTTGCCGAAGCGATGCGCGAAGGATGCCGAGAGCAAAATGACGGTGATGGTCACCAGCGTGCCGACCATGTTGACGACGCTGTTGAACACGTCGGCCACATTGGAAGTGGCAAGGTTGTCGCGCGTGCCGTGAACGATGTAACCGAGCCATTCCAGAATGCCGCCGGGTTTGGGCGCGCCCTCGGCCAGCACGGGCGCAGTGAGACCGATTTTTTCCACGAAGTCAAACATCGCGGCCTTATCGGCGTAATGATGATAATAATTGTAAAGTGCGCCGCCGCGAAACGAGAGAATCGCGAAATGCACGAGCGTCATCAGCGCCATGATGCGCCACGGACTATTCTTGATGAGGTCGGCGAAGTCCTGCAACGGCGATGACTTGGTTTCGTTGACGGGTTGGATGCGTTCGCGCGTGCTAAAAAATGTGACCATGAATAAAACCAAGCAGAGCACGGCCCAAATGGTCATTGTCATCTGCCAGCCGTGCGCGCGATCGTGGCCGACGGCGAATTTAGCAACGAGCGGAAGCGTAAATCCGCCGACAATGAATTGCGCGATGTTGACGGCGATAAAACGAAATGAGTTCAACCGCGCACGCTCGTCGAGGTCAGCGGTCATGACGCCGCCGAGCGCGGAATACGGCATGTTGTTCATCGAGTAGAGCGTCATCAGCAGCGTGTTCGTGATGCCCGCGTAGGCGATAAGTGCGGCCATGCTCCAACCTTTCGGCGTAGTGTAAGCCAGCACCATCACGACCGCCCACGGCACAGCGGTCCACAAAATCCACGGACGAAATCTGCCCCAACGCGTTTTGGTGCGATCAGCCAGCACACCCATGATTGGGTCAAAAAAAGCGTCCCACAAACGCGGCCATAAAAGAATCGCGGCGGCGGCGCTGGCGGTGAGACCGAACGTGTCTGTGTAAAAATTAAGCTGGAAGAGAATCATCGTCATGAAGACGAAGTTCGCCGCGGCGTCGGCGGCGGAGTAACCGGCTTTCTCGAAGAACGAAAGTTTTTGCGGAGTTGAATTCATTTTATTTTTTCACCGTCAGAACTACTTTCTTCAAATGCGCTTCATGGCTGGCCTAGGATGGTCTTAATTGAGCCGTCGGGGAGATGTTCCAGTTCGATCACCTTCAAACTGCGCAGCCAGGTCCGACCACCGGAAGGTTTGGAATCGTGATAGAACAAATACCACTTGCCCTTGAGCTCGCAGATGGAGTGATGCGTGGTCCAGCCGACCACCGGCGTCAGGATGATCCCTTGATAGGTGAATGGCCCGTAAACATTGTCGCTCGTGGCGTAGCATAGGAAGTGGGTGTCGCCGGTTGAGTAAGAGAAATAAAATTTGCCGTTGTGTTGGTGCAGCCACGACGCTTCAAAAAAACGGCGGTCGTGATCTCCGGCTTTAAGCGGCTCACCATTTTTGTCGATAATGACCAAGTCGCGCGGCGCTTCGGCGAATTCCAGCATGTCATCGGTCAGGCGGACAATCTTAGGGCACAACGCCGGTTCATGGTCGGCCGGTTCTTTGCCGCACTCAATGGCCTTGTTGTTGCGATAGCGTTGTAATTGTCCGCCCCACAATCCGCCGAAAATTAAGTAATGGACGCCCTTGTCCTCAAACGCACAGGGATCAATGGAATAGCTGCCTTTGATAGGATTCTCCTGCGGGAAAAACGGTCCTTCCGGCTGGTCGCTCACGGCCACACCAAGGTGGAAAACATCATTTTTATCTTTCAGCGAAAAGTAGAGAAAGTATTTTCCATTTTTGCTGGCGCAGTCGGAATCCCAAAGCTGGCGACCGGCCCAAGGAATGTTTTTCAAATCCAGAATTACGCCGTGATCCGTCACTTCGCCGTCAATCGAATCCATTGACAGCACATGATAATCCCGCATGGCGAAATGATCACCATTGTCGTTTTCAGCGATGCCCGATTCGATGTCGTGCGAAGGATAGATATAGATCCGACCGTTAAAAACATGCGCCGCCGGATCGGCCATGTATGTGCCGTCGGGAACCAAGTATCTCGGAAATTTCATAAATCACTTTGTTCAAAATCGCCTGCGCCGAAGCTCATCACCGCTCACCAAACGTTCCCTCATAGTCAAGCTTGCGGGACGATTTCGACGGCGTTGATTTCCGGATTTTCGATGTTGGTGATGAAATCAATTCGGAAAACTCCGTTCGTCACCGTCACCGGCACAGCTTCGAGGTAAGCGCGATTCGGCCCGCCAGCTTTCACCCAAACGTCGAAATCCTTGAACTCATGTCCTTGCACATTGAAGGAAAAAACGCGTTGACCGGCGCCGGTAACACCCTCGAAAGTTTCTGCAAAATAAAGTTTCGCCATGTATTTGCCGTTAGGAATTTTGCAGGCAAAAGAATTCATACCGTAATGCTCCGACAAAAACAGCGCCGGATCCTTCGTCCCCGCAATCGCCGTGCTTGGGTCGCGATCCGTGATGTCGCCGCCCTCGAAACCTTGATCCGGCAGCCACACCTGACCGGCGGCATCCGTGAACGGCGTGGCCAGCCCAGCCTTGACGCAGAAGGTTGGATTCGCCGCTGCCGTTGGCGCGTTTTGCGCCGCAATCATTTTCTCTGCGGACAATCCGGCGGCGGCCACCGGCGAGTGCGAGTGGCAACCGCTTAATAAAATGGCGGCGCATAAAACCACGACCGGGCGCAGCTTGGCAAAAACGAGCATTGGCATAAGTGCCTTCATTATTGGGAAAAACCACTGACGCAGCAATCAGTCAAATGTCGTATTAAAAATGAACCCGACCAAACGCACATCCGGCATTCAATCAATATTTTTGCGTTAGCGAGCGCGAGCGCGGCAACGGCGGCAGCAAATTAAATTTCCACCACACGCCGGAGAAAATGAAGGAATGAGGCGCGCCCGCATGAATACGCTGGACAGAGACGATTTACGTCCAGCATAGTTGAAAACATGAAACCTGACCGGCCACAAAAACGGCGGGCTAACTATTGTCAGGCATCATTCGCACCATAAACATACCAACGCTTATGAATTTAGATTTCGGTGACATTTCGCAACCCGGCAATTTGCTTGGGCTTGTGTCCATGTATATTGCTTGGTTGGCTTTTGTCGTTGCCGGCATTCTATTTGTGGTTCAAGGCTTCAGAGTGCATTTCTGCTGGGGTTTGGCTAATCTGTTCATCTGGCCTTGCGTGATAGCTTTTGCCATCTTATATCCGAGAGAGTCCAAGAAGCCACTCATTGTCTTTGGGTTTGGTCTGACTTTACTTTTGTGCCTATTTTATTTTTTCAGACATTGACCATGCCGCCTAACAAGTCACCGGCATCCACCGCCGTTGGTGTTTGCGGTTCCGCTGGCGCGGTTCACGCCGCGAGTCGGCGGTGGTTCAGCTTTCTACGTTAGGCCACACTTACACGCACAACATTATGAAACGCACATTTGCATTATTACTAGCGATCTGCTTCGTAACACTCTGCTCATTATCCGCCGATAACCCCAAGGCGGCTACGTTCATCATGGATTATGAGGGTGCTCCGCCATCGTTGGTATTGTCTACTTACGAAAAGTTGTCAGGTCTAGAGTTGATTATTGATTCGCACGTCAAGACTGTGAGTTCCCTAATTAAATTGAGGATTGAAGGTTCGCGGTCGAAAGAAGAATTACTAAAGTTGCTGCGAGAAGCGCTTCTCAATCAGGCTGGCATCGTGATAACGCGGCTCGACGATAAGCGAGAGTCAGTGACATTCAACGACGCTTTACCTGTTACTAAATGACCATGTGGCTAACAGCTAGTTAGTCCGCCAAGCTCCAGCCCTTCACTTCCAGCAAGTCCAGTCCACGTCAGGGAAAAGATTGTCGCGCGCTTCGATTTCGCGGAGCCATTTCTCATCCACTTTGCCCGCCGTCAACTGTTCGTGCAGCGCGATGAAGCGGAGCAGATGGTCTTTCACGCGGCGGCGCGCGTAGTCGGGACTCGTGCCGGCGCGCAAAATAAACGGCCAGTCGCTCGCCTGCGCCAACAGCAATTCGCGCGCAGCCTGCTTGAGCGCGCGCGCTTTGAGACCGGTGGCAGCGGGAAATTTATTCGCCAGCTCGGTCATGCGTTCCTGCGCGATTTGCAGATGCGGATAAATCCATTCGTTCGTCTCGTTGAGCCACACGCGCCAGTAACCTTCCTCGCCCCAGCTCGACGCGCCGGGCGTGGCGACTTGATTCGTCGGGTGGCGCTGCAAGTATTCGCCGGGAGTGATGAAGGAAATTTCCTTCTGCTCGTGACACAATTTGCGCGCGAGAAAATCCAGAAACTCCGGCCCTTCATACCACCAGTGGCCGAACAGTTCCGCGTCATACGGCGCAACAATAATGGGCGGACGGTCGAGTAGCGGCGCAACTTGTTTCGCCTGCGCGACGCGTTCGTCGAGGAAATGGCGCGCGTGTTCGCTCGCCGCCGCGAGCGCGTGGTCGCGTTCGTAAACTTTTTTATCGTCCGCGCCGGTGATGCGAAAATATTTCATGCCGGTGAACCCGCGATTGTCGGGCGACGGTAAATGCGGTTTCACATAATCGAAATCCAGATCAAAGCCGATGTCGCGGTAGAAATCGCGGTAGCGCGGGTCGCCGGGATAACCTTCGTGTTTGCTCCAAACTTGTCGTGACGAATCGAAATCGCGCCCGAACGCGGCGACGCCGTTCGGCGTAAAAATTGGCGCGAACGTGCCGTAACGCGGACGCGGTTTGGCGTGCAAAATTCCGTGCGTGTCCAAGATGAACCAGCGGATGTTTGCCTCCTGCAAAAACTTTTCGACGCCCTCGGCGTAGGCGCATTCGGGCAGCCAGATGCCGCGCGGATCGCGCCCGAAACAACTGCGATAATGGTCGCGCGCCGTGAGAATTTGCCCGCGAATGCTCGCTGGATGCGTGGACATGAGCGGCAGCAATCCGTGCGTTGCAGCGGTGGTGATAATTTCCAGCAGACCTTCGTCTTGAAATTGGCGGAACGCGGAAATCAAATTTCCATCGTAATGCCGCCACGTTTCGCGCGCCTGACAAAATTTGTGGTGATACATCCAAGCAAGGTCACGGAACTGGCGATCCCAATGCGTGCGGTGGATTTCTTTTTCCGCCAAATCAATCAAGCCGTCGAGATGTTTTGCGTAACGCTCGCGCAACAGCGGATCGAGCAACATCGCGCAAAGCGTGGGCGAAAGTGAGAGCGTAAAACGCGCGGGCAATTGGTCGCGCCGCCAGCCTTGAATAATCTGGATGAGCGGCAGATAAGTTTCGGTGACGGCCTCGAACAGCCAGCTTTCTTCCAGAAATTTTTCGTGTTCCGGATGCCGCACAAACGGCAGGTGTGCGTGCAGGACGATGGAAAGATAGCCAGACATACCCTTGAAAAATTACAGGTCGAGCTTGTCGGAAAGCCATTCCGCGAGCGCGCGGGATTTGATGAGCACAACGATTCCAGCAAGGAATGGCAAGGATTTCATGATGCACGGAACAATTTCCACCGGCTCGTTTTTGTGGTGGCAAACGGCGATATACAACGCGAGTTCCGCCAACGCCCAACCCAAAAGGCCGACGCCAAAAATTCGGACGAGCATCAAGGCTCCGCGTTCGGGCGAGTCCATAAAAAATCAGACGTTGTCGGCCAGCGGCGGCTTGAGCGACGGGTCTTGCGGCGTCGCGCCGACATCCCCGAGATATTCGGTCTCGCGGCTGAATTTCAGTTCGGCAGCACGGCCATCTGTGCCGTCGGCGGAAACCGCGACGGCGGGCAGAACGTATTTCCCGTCCGGCAGCGCAAAGCGAAAACTAAACGTCCCGTCGGAACGAAGTTTGATTTCATGCCCGCCGAGGGTGACTTTCGCGTCCGGCTCGGTCGCGCCGTAGATGATCAATTCGGCGTTGACGTTGAACCAGAAACCATTTCCCTTCGCGGCAGCCGCGCCCTCGCCGCCGAACGGATGCCGTCATGTGTGGACTAGCCGGACTCTGGGATACCGCCGCCGCCACTCCCGCCGATGCGTTGCGGCGACTGACCCAGGCCATGTCCGACACCCTGATCCATCGCGGCCCCGACGATGGCGGGCTGTGGGTGGACGAGACGGCGGGAATCGGCCTCGGACAGCGCCGGCTCTCCATCGTCGATCTCTCGCC
>CAILDU010000206.1 GCA_903833055.1 uncultured Verrucomicrobia subdivision 3 bacterium
AGCCTTTACCGACATCGCGCCACGCGTCCGCTTCGGTGAACGGCGCAGCCTGACGGCGAGGATTCCCGGCTGAAGCAGCGGATTTCACGGCGGACCAAATTTATTCGTTCACGCCGAGCTTCTTTTCCCACGCGGCAATTTTTTTGAATAAGTCAGGCAGCCGTTGCATCGCAATCATAACGCGCTTGGCCTGCTTGTCCGGTTGCGCGGGAATGCCGAGCCATTGTTCGCCGTCGGGAATGTTGTGCATCACGCCGGACTTGGAACCGATGGTGACTTTGTTGCCGATTTTCAGATGCCCGGCCAAACCCGCCTGTCCCGCCATCACGGTGTAGTTACCGATTTTCGTGCTGCCGGAAATGCCCACTTGCGCGCAGAAAATGCAGTGCTCGCCGATCTCCACGTTGTGACCGACCTGCACGAGGTTGTCAATTTTCGTGCCCTTGCCGATGCTCGTCGAGCCAAGTGCGGCGCGATCTACGGTGGTGTTTGCGCCGATTTCCACATCGTCGCCGAGAATGACATTGCCGATCTGCGGCACCTTGCGGTGAAAGCTCGTGTCGAACACATAGCCGAAACCGTCCGAGCCGATGACCGCGCCGGCGTGGATGCGCACGCGCTTGCCGATTTGCGTGCGCGAATAAATCGTCGCGTTCGGAAATAAATTGGTTTCGTCGCCGAGCACCGAATCATCGCCGACCGAATTGCCGGATTGCAAAACGCAGTTCGCGCCGATCTTCACGCGCTCGCCAATCGTGCAATGCGGACCGATGTGCGCGGTCGGATCAATTTGCGCGCTCGCCGCGACGACCGCAGACGGATGAATGCCAGCGGCAAATTTCGGTTCCGGAAAAAAGATGGCGAGCGCCTTGGCGAAGGCGAGTCGCGGATTTGCCACGCGGATGACAGTTTTTTTATCGGACGAAAAATCTTTGCCCGCAATGATCGCGGTGGCGGCGCTGGCTTCGGCGGCGGCAAAATATTCCGGCGTCTCGGCAAAGGTAAGGTCGCCAGCCTTGGCCTTGTCAATCATGGCGAAGCCGGTGAGGGTGGCGTTGACATCGCCGAGCACTTCGCCGGCGAGCAATTTTGCGATTTCAGCAGTGGTAAGTGTCATTGACTTGATTTATTTGGCTCACTATAAAGCCGGACAGAATCTGTTCAATCCCAACTTTTATGGCTAAAACTTTTCGCGTCGGACTTATCGGCTACAAATTCATGGGGCGCGCGCACTCGAATGCGTGGCGGCAGGCGCCGAAATTTTTTGATCTCAAGGCGAACATTGAGATGCACACGATTTGCGGACGCGATGCCGCCGCCGTGCAGTCCGCGCGCGCGAAGCTCGGCTGGCAGTTCGCCGCGACCGACTGGCGCGAGGTCGTCGAGTCACCGCTGATTGACATCGTGGACATCGGCACGCCGACTTTTACGCACGCGGAAATCGCCATCGCCGCGCTGAAAAACGGCAAGCACGTTCTCTGCGAAAAACCGATGGGTCGCGATTTGAAAGAATGCGAAGCCATCTTTGCCGCCGCAAAAAAATCCAAGCGCGTTCACATGGTCTGCCATAATTACCGCCGCATTCCGGCGATTGTTTTGGCGAAGCGAATGCTGGACGAAGGCGCGCTCGGAAAAATTTATCATTTTCGCGCGCGCTACGCGCAAGACCGTTTGGCAGACACGGAATTTCCGCTCGACTGGCGTTTGCAAAAGGAAACCAGCGGCAGCGGCGTCCACAGCGATATAAATTCACATATCATTGACCTTGCACGCTATCTCGTCGGCGAATTTACGTCGGTCTGCGGCGTCGTGCATACGTTTGTTCCCGAACGGCCGCGCGCGGATTTGCTCGCGAAGGGCAAGCGTCAGCTTGGCAAAGTCACTGCGCCGGATTCCGCCGCGTTCATCGGTTGGATGGAAGGCGGTGTGATGGCGAATCTCGAAGCGACGCGTTACGCGCTCGGCCGCAAAAATCAAATTGCGATAGAAATCAATGGCAGCAAGGGTTCGCTCGCCTTTGATTTCGAGGACATGAACAAATTGAAATTTTACAACGGCGACGATCCGAAAGACCGGCAAGGTTTTCGCGACATCCTCGTGACGCAGCGCGACAACATTCAGCCTTACGTCGCGAACTGGTGGCCGCCCGGTCATGGCATCGGCTACGAACATACGTTCGTCCACGCCGTCGCAGATTTTGTGAACGCCTGCGCCGACGGTAAGCCAGTTCAGCCAACGTTTGAAGACGGCTTAAAAAACCAGCGCGTGCTCACCGCCGTTGAGGAATCCTCGGCCAAGGGCAAGTGGGTGAAAATAAAATAGCGCGCAATTTTCGGTGAGTGATTGCTAAATTCTGACTGTTGATAATTGTCTGACGTGATTAAACTGCCTTTGTGACTTATGCCAATTACCTCGCTTGAACAAATTCTCCCCGAACTGCACGACGCCGTTGGTCCCGTCATTTTGATTTCCGGCGTCGGCCTGTTGCTGCTGACCATGACCAATCGCCTTGGCCGCGCGATTGACCGGGCGCGCATTCTCAAGCGCGAACTTGCCGCGCCCGGCGAAAGCGAACGCAGCCACCTCCGCGCACAGATTGAAATTCTTTTCCGCCGCGCCAAAATCATTCGAACGGCAATTTTATTTTCCGTGATGAGCGCGCTGCTGGCGGCGGTGCTGGTGGTGTTGACCTTCGTCTCGGCGTGGCAGCAATGGCAGCAGGGTTGGCCGCTGGGCGTGATTTTTGTGCTCTGCCTGCTGTCGCTGTGCGGGTCGCTCATCGCATTCATGGGCGACATCAATCTTTCCCTGCACGCGCTGAAACTGGAATTGGAAGCGGGCGAAAAATAATTTTCGTTGCTGAAATAAATTTAGTTTCGCGCACCGAAAACCGCGTCGAGAATTACTTCTTTGGTTTTCCAAATCAGCGCCATCGTCATCGCCAGCGGCAGGAGAATGAAAAAAATCAGCAGCAGGTTGCTCGCACGATTGACCAAGAATAAAATCTTGCTGGTGTGCGGCGACGGCAATTGCACCAGTGCGGCCACGACGATGGCAAAGAAAACCAAGCCGACGAGCAGCCAGCGATTAAATGCTGTGAATTGGCGGGTTTCGTGACGCAGTGTTTCGTCCGGCAGCATTGCGCCGAGACGTTTGAGGACGAGGTTCAGATTGAAAAGGAACAGCACGGCGGCGAGTTCCAGCACGAAGACGGCGTCGGCAAAGAAAATTTGTTCCGGCAATTTATTGTGCCAGTAAATGAACGGACACAGGCCGAGTAACACGAGCGCGAGCAGTTGCGCGCGGTCGAGCGCGTGACGCCACGGACGTTCCTGCCGCTGGAAATCGGACATCTGCCACAGGCCATAGACGAGCAGGGCGTTGACGGCGAGCGCGGGCAGAAAGCCGAGCGGCTTGAGCCAGTCGGCGCGCGCGGTCTCGGCGCCGATGAGCAGCGCGGCGGGCAAGCCCCAGAACAGCGCGGACAGTCCGCGCGCAAGTTTGCCGAGCGAGCGGAGTAGTTGCGGATTGGGCGCAGTCATCGCAGGAAATTCAGGCGGCAGCGAGACAGCAGACTTCTTCGCACCATTTTTCAATCTGCTGTTTGATGGTGTCACGCACTTCGCGCGTCTTCGCCAGTTTTTCCTTGTGTGTGCCGGTGAAACTCGACGGGTCGGGAAACCCCCAATGCAATCGCGTCGTGACTCCGGGAAAAATCGGGCAACGCTCTGCGCTCGTCTCGTCGCAAACGGTGATGACGTGGGAAAACAACTGGCCGGACTTGATGAAGTCAAAAACCGCCTTGGTTTTATTGGCTGAAATGTCAATGCCAACTTCCTGCATCGCTGCGACGACGATGGGATTTAATTTTCCAGGTTCGATTCCTGCGCTATGCGCTTCAAATTCTTCGCCGCAGATTTTGTTCAAGAACGCCTCGGCCATCTGGCTGCGCGCGCTGTTGTGGATGCAGACGAATAGGACTTTTTTCTTTTTCATGATTTGATTTGGTTGGTTGGTTGCGGTTTGGGTGCAGCAGTCCGACGACGGCTTGTGGAAATTAAATTTTAAGGGACTGAAATCCGACGCGGGTTTGGCGGGCGGCAAACATTTTTCCATCGCTAGACAAGCCGTATGACGTTCGGTCAAATGAAGAATGATTTCGTCCGGCAAAACTTCGACTGATTCGAGCGGAAACTGGCTGATGAAACCGACCTCGTGTTCAACGTCCACTTCAAGATCGTCCGACACGAGAAATGATTTTGCCTTATCAAGAATCTTCAAAAATTTATCCGCCGTCAGCCGATGGTCAACGTCGTCGGCAAACCACGTTTGTAAACGGCATAAAGAATCACTGCGCAAAGTGCCGCCGCAATCCACAAATTGTTTGTCAATGCGCGCCACTTCGGTGACATGGGCGTGAGCAGGAACGAAATCTCCGTTTGGCAGATGAAAGCGAATGTCCGCGCCAGGATTTTCGCCCAGGCGCTTTTTTAATTCAGTCAGTCTCATAAGCGTTGCTCGTCATGCGGTGGCGCATTTTCGATTATACCAGCCGCGTGACCGGTTGCAAATGTTGCAGATTGAAAGCATGACTGGCACTTCTACCAGCACGCCGACAACGGTTGCGAGCGCCGCCGGAGAATCCGCGCCGAAGAGCGTGATGGCGACAGCCACGGCCAGTTCAAAAAAATTGCTCGCGCCGATAAGCGCGCCGGGTGCGGCCACATTATGTTCCACGCGCAGCTTCCGCATGAGCAGGTAAGTCAGGCCGGAATTAAAATATACTTGAATCACAATCGGCATGGCGATGAGCAGCACCGCCAGCCAGCGAGTGGTAAGGTTTTTCGATTGAAATGCAAAAATCAGCACGAGCGTCAGTAATAATGCACCAATCATCATCGGGTGAAATTTCGGCAGAAACTTTTTTTCAAACCAATCCTTGCCGCGTGATTTAAGCAGTGCTTTGCGCGTCAGCCAGCCAGCCGCCAGCGGAATGACAATGAACACCACGACAGACGTGATAAGCACTTTGGCCGGCACAACGACATTTGCCACGCCGCAGAGAAACATCACAATCGGCGCGAACGCCACGAGCATGATGAGGTCGTTCACCGCGACTTGAACGAGTGTGTAGGCGGGGTCGCCGTCGGTCAGATACGACCACACAAAAACCATCGCCGTGCAAGGTGCGGCGGCGAGAATAATGAGGCCGGCGGTGTAATTCTTCGCCGTCTCCGGCTCAATCCACGCCGCGAAAACGTGCTGCATAAAAATCCACGCCAGCAAAGCCATGCCGAACGGTTTGATCAGCCAGTTGATGAACAGCGTTACCATGAGCCCCTTTGGTTTGCGCGCGATGCCGCCAATCGCGCCGAAATCCACCTTGAGCATCATCGGATAAATCATCAGCCATAACAGCACGCCGATGGGAATATTGACCCGTGAGTCTTGGCCGAATTGCATTTTGCTCAACGACGTCGTGAGGCCGGGCAGAAGTTTTCCCAGCACGACGCCGGCAATCATGCACAGAAAAACCCAGAGCGTCAGGTAGCGCTCGAAAAAGGCGAGGCGTTTGGGCGCGGCGGTTGCGTTGCTCATAATTTTCTAGCGGCATTGCCGCCGGCAGATTTCCTTCAAATCCATTTTTAAAATTTTTCCAAGCCGCTTGGTGTCGGCGGCGGCCTCGGCTGATTTGCCTAATGATTTTTTCGCCCAATCGAATGCTTCGCGCACGACGACGGGGGCGGACTTGTCGGGCAAACGGTAATAAACCCAGCGCTCCGACTTGCGTGAAAGAATCAGTCCGGCGTGATTGAGGATGGAGAGGTGTTTGGAAACGGTGGACGGTGCGAGGCCAAACAGTTCGGTGATCTGGCAGACGCATAATTCGCCTCGTCGCAGGGCGAGAAGAACCCTCACCCGGTTCGGGTCGGACAGCGCCTTCGTGATGGTCATGAACTCGCGCATCTGTTTATATTTCGCCAAATGACGAAATGATAATTCCATGGAACGCCACTGGATGCAAGAAGATTTTACTTTGTTTCTGTCGCAGCAGCGTGAAGAAAAACGTCGCGCCCGCGTCGGCGTAAATGGCCCAAGGATTTCAGTGAGGAATCTTTTATTTCAAAAACTCAAATAAGTATAAGCCTTCAACCCGCGTTCGTAATCATCCAGCAGGCGCATGGCTTCGCTGGGTTTCATGCGGTCGGATTTGATGGCTTCGTCCATCTGCGCCTTCATCTGGCGCTTGAGCTCGTTCTCGTCGTATTGCACGGCGGTGAGCGAATGGATGACGGTGTCGCCCTCGATGACTTCCTCGATGTAATAGCCGGTCGGCTCGTCGGGTTCGAGGAAGACGTGGACTTCGTTCACGCGGCCAAACAGATTGTGCAGGTCGCCCATGATGTCCTGATACGCGCCCATCAGAAAAAAGCCGAGATAGTAAGGTTCCTGTTTGCCGTCGCCGTTGGTGTTTAGCTGGTGCAGCGGCAGCGTGTCTTTTACGTCGCGCAGGTCAATGAACTTGTTGATCGCGCCGTCGGAATCGCAGGTGATGTCAACCAAGGTGCCTTCGCGCGTCGGGCGCTCATTTAGGCGCGAGACGGGCATGATGGGAAATAATTGTCCGAGCGCCCAATGGTCGAGCAGCGATTGGAACACGGAGAAATTGCAGAGATACTGATCGCCAAGCGAATCTTCGAGCTTCTGGATTTCTTCGGGGATGTAAGCCTGGCCTTTGAAACTTTCGACAACTTCGCGGCTGATCTCCCAATAAAGATTTTCGATGCGCGCCTTGTCCGGCAATTCC
>CAILDU010000207.1 GCA_903833055.1 uncultured Verrucomicrobia subdivision 3 bacterium
GCTCACTTCATTTTCCGACTTGATGAGACCCTGCAAACCGATTCGCATCGCGTAGAGCGCGGACGGCAGACTATCAATAAAAGTTTTACGAAGGTCAGCCTGAAATTCGGCGTCGTTATCGGAACTCAAGCTGGCGGACTTGCCCACTGACGGATCGGTGGGTGCAGGCGCGGATTGCGGAATCGCGCCGCTGTCGCCAATCGTGTGGCGGACGACATCAATGAAATCTTTCGGCGAACAACTGGACTTGGAGAGACATTTATTCGCACCCGCGCGCCACGCGTCCTGAATGAGATTCGTCAGGTAGGTATTGGAGAAAACGATGATTGGCGTTTTGACAAAATCTATTTCCTTGCGGATTTCTTTGATGACTTCCACGCCAGAAATAGTCGGCAGCATCAAATCTAAAATGATGAGGTCGGGCTGAAAAACGCGCATGACCTTCAGCCCCGACTCGCCATCAAAAGCAACTTCAGCCTTATAACCTTCGACCGCCAGCTTGTTGCGGTAAACATTGGCGACAATCTGGTCGTCCTCGATGATCAGAATTTTTTTCATGCTGGATTGAGGTTGGCGATGACCCGCTCGAATTCCGGCATGGCCTTCAAAAATTCCCGGATGCGTTCAAATTCGACAGCGGCATTTTCGCAAATCGGTTCCACGCCCGTCAATGTTCCCGACGCACCGAGTTTTTCCAACTGGCGCAGAACCGGCACAAGGTGCGTCATGCCCAGCGTCGCGCTCGCACCCGCGCAACTGTGCGCCACGCGGCGGACGGCATCGGCCTTGTTATCGCGAATCGCCTCGCGCAACTGGACGAATTGTTTTTGTGTCTGCGTAAAATACATTTCCACCAGCTCGCGCAAATTATCCAGATTGCCGTCGGTCAAATCATTCATCCGCACCATGTCTACTGGCGCATCTTCTGCCGCGTCGGGTTTCGCTGCCGGACGCAGTGCGCCGGAATCCATCGCAATTTTTCCGCCCCATTTTTCAATCATATCACGCACATCTTTCGGCCGAACCGGCTTGGCGAGGTAATCGTCCATGCCGGCAGCAATACATTTCTCGCGGTCGCCCGCCATGGCGTGCGCCGTCATCGCGCAAATAATTATGCGCGACTGGAAATTAATTTGCTCCCCGCTCATCTGCCGTTTGCGAATGTGCCGCGTGGCATCCAGCCCATCCATTTCCGGCATCATCACGTCCATGAAAACTAAATCGAACGGCTCGTGCTCGATGGCGGACAGCGCTTCACGTCCGTTGCCCGCGACTTCCGGCTGATAACCGAGCTGCTGCAAAATCCGCACCGCCACTTTTTGATTGATGGCGTTGTCATCCACAATTAACACGCGCAACGGCAGCCGGGACGCGAGCGATTCTTCGGTTTTGGCCGGCTCCGCCTGTCCCGCGGGAATGCGCGGACTCAATAATGCCCGTTCCAAAATCGTGCACAATTGCGCGGGTTTGATTGGCTTGTTGACCGTGTGCGCAAACATCACCCGCGCGTCGCTGCCATCGCCATTCGCCCCGCCCACTGCCGTCAACAGCACCACCGGCATCATCGTCGCGCCCGGAAATTTTTGCATCTCCGCCGCCACGGTGGCACCGTCTATTCCCGGCAACGCGGCGTCCACCAGCGCGAGATCGAACGTCATGCCCTTGCGGAATAAATCCATCGCCTGTGCAGAATTTTCCACCGCCTGCGGCTGCATCCCCCAACGACGACATTGTTCAAACAACAGATTTCGGATAATCGCGTTGTCCTCCAAAATTAAAATTTTCAATTCCGCCAATTGTAATTGGCGTTTGGCGTGCGGCGGCGGCGTGGAATCAGCCGATGCCGACAAGTTAATTGTAAAATGGAACGTCGAGCCTTCGCCGGTCACACTTTCCGCCCACATGCGCCCGCCCATCAACTCCACCAACTTGCGGCTGATGACGAGGCCCAAACCCGTGCCGCCATATTTGCGCGCCGTGGAAACATCCGCCTGCGAAAATGGCCGGAACAATCGCGCCAGCCGATCCGGCGGAATGCCGATACCCGTATCGCGCACGGAAAAATGCAAGCGCAACACCGCGGGATTTTCTGCGGCGGCGGGCACGAGTTTTTCCACGCTGACCACCACGCTGCCGCGTTCCGTAAATTTCAGCGCATTGCCAATCAGGTTCACCAACACCTGCCGCAACCGTTGCGCGTCACCCTCGACTTGCGCAGGAATCACGTCCATCACTTCGTAAGCCAGATCGAGCTTTTTTTCGTTCGCGCGAGGCGCCAACAGGTCGATCGATTCTTCGAGACAGCTGCGCATATCAAACGCGCGCCGCTCCAATTCCATTTTGCCTGCCTCGATTTTTGAAAAATCTAAAATGTCGTTGATGATGCTCAACAAGGATTCGCTGCTGTTGTAAATCGTGTCGAGATAACCGCGCTGATCCGGCGTCAATGACGTTTCCATCAGCAAACCCGTCATCGCAACGACGCCATTCATCGGCGTGCGAATTTCGTGGCTCATCGTCGCGAGAAATTCTGACTTCGCGCGCGAGTTCGCTTCGGCGATGCGACACGCGTCCGCCATTTCCGTCGCGCGCCGCGTCAATTCCTCCAGCCGATGCTTGATGTGCAACGCTCCGGCCAACCGCGCGCGGAGCAAACCGTTTTCAAACGGCGTCTGGATATATTCATTTAGGCCAAGGTCAAACGCGCGTAACGTCGCAGAAGTTTCGCCCGCGACGCCAAAGGCGATGGTGAAAACCGGCAGCGGCAACGGATTGTGCTTTATCTGCCGCAGTAAATTCAAGCTGTCGGATTCGACGCTTTTTAAATCCAGAAAAATAAAATCCGGCGGATGAGTCTGCACATATTTCAGCGCGTCGGCGTAATGGGAAACGGAACCCAGCGTGCTGCCGTCCAGACGCGCCACTACCAGCAACGTCTCCGCGAGTTTTTGATCGGAGCCGAGCAGCAGCGCGTGGTATTTATTTGGATTCATCCGAATGATTAACCGTTCGACAATTAGACCGCGACGGATTTAACAGGTTTTCGCACCGCCAGCCAGTCGAATTTTTATTTTCGCCGGAAAGAATTATTGCTGGTCTGCGCCGTCGGCGATAAACTGCCGCCATGTTGCAAACTGTCTCCGAGTCTCGCACGGTTGGCGAGACGCAACGGGTCGCCTACCGCTTCATGCTGCGGGCGCGGCTGTTGGACGACAAATTCGCCTCGCTTTATCGCGCCGGTAAAATTCACGGCGGCGTTTTTCTCGGTCGCGGTCAGGAAGCCCTGAGCGCGGCCATCGGCGTTCACCTCAATAAAACCGATGTGTTTGCGCCGCTCATCCGCGACGCCGCCGGCCGGCTCGCTTTTGGTGAACCCATCATTGACGCTGTGCGAACTTATCTCGGATCTTCGCTTGGTCCGATGCGCGGGCGCGACGGCAATGTTCATCGCGGTCGGCCGCAGGAAGGTTATCTGCCGATGATCAGCCATCTCGGCGCGATGATTTCCGTCGTGAACGGAGTTTTGTTTGCGCGCCGCATGAAAGGAATTACCGGCATCGTCGGCGTCGCGTGTCTCGGCGAAGGCGCGACTTCGACCGGCTCATTTCACGAGGCGTTAAACCAAGCCGCCGTCGAAAAACTTCCGCTCGTCCTTGTCGTCGCCAATAATCAATTTGCCTACTCCACGCCGACCACCAGCCAGTTCGCTTGCTCGGACTTGGCGAATAAAGCCATTGGTTACGGCGTGGAATCGCATTCCGTGGACGGCACCGATTTTTCTGCGTGCATGGAAACCGTCGGTGCGGCCATCGCGCGGGCGCGCGCCGGTCATGGTCCGCAACTCGTCGTCGCAACCCTGCTCCGCCTTTGCGGCCACGGCGAACATGACGACGCCAGCTACATCGCGCCGGAACAAAAAAATTCCAAACTTGGTCGCGACTGCTTAAAAGTCGCCGAGGATTTTTTGCTGAAAAAAGAATTTGCCGATGCCGCACAAATCGCCGTCTGGCGCAGCGAGGCCATCCGTGAAATTGACGAAGCCGTCGCGCAAGCGCAACGCGAACCCGCGCCCGATCCGTATGAAGAAAAATGGAGCGCGCTGTCGTCCGAACATCTGAACGAACTGCGGGAAGAATCTTAATTTGCGATGAGCATTACCTATCTCGAAGCCATCCGCGAAGCGCAAGCCCACGCGCTCCGCGACGATCCGCGCGTCTTTATCTACGGGCAGGATGTCGGCGCGTTTGGTGGCGCGTTCAAGGCCACGAAAAATTTACAGAAGGAATTTCCCGGTCGCGTTTTGGATTCGCCCATCAGCGAAGACGCGATGATTGGTCTCGCCGTCGGCACAGCGATTGAAGGAATGCGGCCAATCATTGAAATGCAGTTCGCCGATTTTTCCACGGTTGCGTTCAATCAA
Organism: uncultured Verrucomicrobia subdivision 3 bacterium; assembly: GCA_903833055.1. GTDB lineage: Bacteria > Verrucomicrobiota > Verrucomicrobiia > Limisphaerales > UBA11358 > UBA11358. The sequence goes on from CAILDU010000207.1 coordinate 4,421, forward strand.
ATCGTCAATCAAGCCTCGACACTTTTTTGGCGCACGAATGTTCCCTGCCCCATCACCGTGCGTCTACCGTTCGGCGGCACTTCCGGCAGCGGCCCGTTTCACAGCCAATGTTTAGAAGCGATTTACGCGCATTATCCGGGTTTGGTTGTGTTGACACCGGCCACGGTCGAAGACGCTTATTCCATGCTGCTCTCCGCCGTGGCAATTGATGACCCGGTGATTTTCTGCGAACACAAATTTCTTTATTACCATCTCAAGGCCGAAAAATTGCCGAGTGAAGCGCTGCCCATCGGCAAGGCGCGCATCGCCCGCGAAGGCCGCGACCTAACCATTGTAACTTACAGCGCGATGGTGCATGAAGCGCTTGCCGCTGCGGATGAACTCGCGACCGAAGGCTGGCAAGTTGAAGTCGTTGATTTGCGTTCCATCAAACCACTCGACACCGACACCGTCGTCGCCAGCGTCGCGCGCACCGGCCGTTTGCTCTGCGTCGGCGAAGCGTGGCCGTGGGGCGGCGTGACGGCGGAAGTCATCGCGCGCGTGACCGCCGAAGGTTACGGCCTGCTCGACGCACCGCCGCAACGTCTCAACGCCAAGGACACGCCCGTGCCGTATCATCCAAACTTGTGGGCCGCGCATCGCCCGACCGCGCGCAGCGTGGCCGCTGCCGCCAGAAAACTTATCCGCTATTAATTTTATGCCGCAGATTTCCATCATCATGCCGCAACTCGGCGAATCCATCGCCGAGGCCGCCATCATCAATTTTCTCGTCAAGCCCGGCGACCAGGTCGAGGGCGGACAGGATTTAATCGAAGTTGAAACGAACAAAGCGACCATGACCGTCACCGCGCCCTGCGGCGGACGCATCGAAAGTTTTTGCGCACAGCTCAACGAAAGTTACGCCGTCGGCGACGTGCTCGGAAAAATTGAAGCTACGAAAGAAGAAGTCGCGCGCTTCGGCCTCGATATTCCCGCGTCAGCGAAAAGTTGCGACACGGACACTGAAATCATTTCCAAAAAATCGCGCAACGCCACCGGCTCGCGCGTGGAACCGACCATTCGCGGATTGCCTGTTCCAGCCAACGCCACCGGCGCGAGCTACATGTCGCCGCGTCTGAAAGCGCGGATGCACGAACTCGGCTTGAGCGCCGCCGACCTCGCGGGCATTGCCGGCAGCGGCGCGGCGGGTCGCGTGACGGTCGAAGATTTTGAAAAATTCATGGCGAATCTGGAACAGCAAAAGCTGACCAAAGCCTCGTCCATGCGTGTCGCCGTGGCCGATGCGATGCGCCGTAGTTGGACGCGTCCGATTGCCACCGTCGGCTTGCCCGTGCAACTGGATTCCGTTCTCGCGCATCGCAAAACCTGCGAGCCAAAACCCGGCCCCGCGCTTTACGCCCTGCGCGCACTCGCGCTTGCGCTCGCGGAAAACAGCGCGGTCGCCGGTCGTCTCGTCGGCACGAACATCGTTCATCCAAACGCCATTGACGTTGGTTTTGCCGTGGAAGCCGAGGACGGCGTGCTCGTGCCGGTGTTGCGCGGTGCGGACAAAAAACCGTTGAAGGAATTGACCGTGCGCTACAACGAACTCGTCGAACTCGCGCGCCAGAGAAAATTGCCAGCCGATGCCACCCGCGGTTCCGTCGCCACCGTCACCAACTTCGGCACGTTCGGTTTGATTTGGGCCACGCCGATTCCGCTGCCGGAACAAACGCTCGTGCTCGGCCTCGGTGCCGGACGCAAAATGCCGCATTGGGACGAGGCCAAAGGCCAGTTTGTGCCGGTCACAGAAGCGTATCTCACCTTGAGTTTCGACCATCGCGTGCTCGACGGCGGCGCGGCGGGACGATTGCTTTCACGCATCAACGATTTGATGAAGCAGCCGGAAAAATTGTAATTTTTAAAACCAAAAAACTTCCGCCACGATTTCGCGTGGCGGAAGTTTTTGTTTTTCCGGTAAAAATAATTAAACGATCTTCACCAGTTCCGCCGTCTCGTAACGGATTTTCGCCATGCTTGCATACTTGTCATCCGCCGAACGATAACCCAGCGCACAGGCCACCACCGTTTTGTAACCGCTGCCAGCGAGTCCAAGAATTTTATCATACTCCGGCGGATTGATGCCTTCCATCGGACACGCGTCCACGCCGAGGATGGCGGCGCACGTCATCAGATTTCCCAGCGCGATGTAACATTGCCGCGACGCCCATTCATGCGCGGCTTTTCCGCGCGGACCGTTCACCACGTCGCCGAGCATCATGTGGCGATAAGGTCCCAAAGCTTCCGCCGTCGGCAGCTTGCGGATTGCCACCGCGCGCGAAATCAGCTTGTCCACGTCCGCCTCCGTCATTTCCGTGCGCGCCGTGAACACGACAAAATGCGAGCAGTCCACAACCTGTTTTTGATTCCACGAATTCGGGAGCAGCGCCGCGCGTTTCGCTGCGTCCTGCACAATGAGAAATTGATACGGTTGCAAACCGTAGCTCGTCGGTGTCAGCACGAGCGATTTTTCCAGCGCGCTCCAAACGTCAGCGGGAATTTTTTTGGTCACGTCAAAAATTTTGGTGGCGTAGCGCCATTGCAAGGCGTCGAGAAGTTGTTTGGTTTGGCTCATAATTTTAATTTTATAGACCGCGTAAAATTACATAGTCCGCCGCAAATGCAAATTTTTCTTCGCGTTGGAAAAAATTATTGCAGAATCAGTCCATGCCGCAACTGCACATCCGCCGTGCCACCGTGGACGACCTGCCCGCGCTCAAAACGCTCTGGCTCGCCGCGCAACTCCCGGCGGACAAACTCAAAGATCGCGTCACGGAATTTCAAGTCGTCGAATCCGACGGAAAATTCGCCGGTGCGATCGGCGTGCAAATCGTCCGCCAGCACGCGCGGTTGCACAGCGAAGATTACGCGGATTTTTCCGTGGCCGACGCCGCGCGCGAATTATTTTGGGAACGCATCCAGAAACTTGCCGCCAACCACGGCGTCTTTCGTGTCTGGATGAATGAAGCCTCGTCGTTCTGGACGCGCTGGGGTTTTCAACCAGCGAACGCAGAAATTCTCGCGCGCCTGCCCGATGAATGGAAAAATCTTGAAGGTGATTGGCTCACGCTGGAATTAAAAAACGAAGACGCCATCAACGCCATTTTGAAAAATCAATTTGGCGATTTCATGGCTTCCGAGAAAAACCACACCGCACAACTCGCTGAAAACGCCCGTAAATTCAAGCTGTTCGTTACCATCGCCAGCTTTGGCATTTTCTTCATCTGCCTCGCCATCGTGATGTGGATGACTTTGAGCCGAACCAGGGTCGGCCACTGATCAGCACGTCGCGGCCGCAGCACCAAACTCGTCCGCGTGATACGAACTCCGCACCAGCGGTCCACTCGCGACGTGGACAAAGCCCATTTCTTCCGCGCGCACTTTGTATTCCGCAAACTTTGCGGGCGGAATAAATTCCACCATCGCGAGATGCTTCAGCGTCGGTTGCAGATACTGGCCGAGCGTAAGAATGTCGCAACCTGACGCGCGCAAATCGCGCATTGCTTCCAAAACTTCTTCCTCACGTTCGCCGAGACCAAGCATGATGCCAGACTTTGTGTGCATCGTTTCGCCGCGCTTGGCCTTCACTTTTTTCAGCACGCTCAACGAACGGTCGTAAGTCGCGCGATGCCGCACGCTCGGCGTCAGGCGGCGAACGGTTTCGAGATTGTGATTGAAAATTTGCGGATTCGCCGCGAGCACAAGTTCGATGGACGCATCGCTGTCTTGAAAATCAGGAACCAAAACTTCGATGACAATTCCCGGATTCAATTTGCGCACTTCCTCAATCGTCTGGCGAAAATGTTCCGCGCCACCGTCGGCCACGTCGTCGCGGGCGACGGCGGTGATGACGACGTGTTTCAATTTCATCCGGCGCGTCGCTTCGGCCACGCGGAGCGGTTCATCAGCTTCAAGCGGGAGCGGTTTGGCGGTGGCCACGGCACAAAAGCCGCAGGCGCGCGTGCAACGGTCGCCGGCGATCATGAACGTCGCCGTGCCTTTGCTCCAGCATTCCCAATGGTTCGGGCACTTGGCGCTCTCGCAGACGGTGTGCAGCTTGAGTTCGCCGAGCAGATTGCGCGTCTGCGAAAACGTGTCGGACGTGGGCAGCTTGAGGCGCAGCCATTCCGGCAAACGCGGGCGGGTTTTCAATTCAGTCGTCGTCATTGCAAAAATAATTTAACCACAGATGGACACGGATGAACACGGATAAAACATCAGCATCCGCAGATTTCACAGATTAACGCAGATTTATTTTAAGGAATTTAATCTGCGAAAATCGGCGCAATCTGCGGACAAAAATCTTTTCCCATCTGTGTTTATCTGTGTTCATCTGTGGTTGAAAGTTTTTCCCAAAATTTCGCCAGTTCTTCCGGGCCGAAGTCAGCGAGGATTTGGCCGTCCACATCAATCACCGGCGCGAGCGTCTGGCCGGAAAGCTCGACCATCTCGGTCATGGCCTCGCGGTCGGCAATCACGTCGAATGTTTCGTATTTGATGCCGCGCTCATCAAGCCAACGCTGCGCCTTGTGACACCAGCCGCAAAATGGTTTGATGAAAAGGCGGATTTTCATGGCAGAACAACTTTAGACTTCGGAACATTTTCAAACGATTCGTAGTAGCCGACAATGTCGGCAATATCGCTGCCAGCCGCGCCGGGAAAACCGTCATCAACATTTTCACAAATGTCGCCAAGCACTTGGTAAAACGGCACAAGTTTGATACCACGCTGTTCTATTTCAACCAATTCCGATTGATATTTTACAACTCCGTGAACCAAATAAAGCTGCCACGAAATGCGCGGCCAAGCTTTCTCTCGTGTTCCGACTTTCTTTTTACAAGTAAACTTTTTCTCAACCCAAGCTTGCACGCATTCTTTCAACACATCAGCCGGACGTTCCCAAGCCGTAGTTTTTTTCTTGCCGTATTTTTGAGCCAATCCGTCAGTTAGTTTTGTTATGTAACTTACAGGACGAAAGCTAACCTGAGCTTCAACGTGCCATCCTTCAAGACCGTTCTTTGTTTGCCGCACGCCAAGCAAATCAATTTCATCAACGCCGTCTTTGATTCCTCGGACAGTAAAAAATCCTTTTCGATTTAACCATTCGTCAACCAAAGTTTCGGCAAGAAGCGACATGATTCGATTTATCCGCCAATCTGCTTCTTGTAATCGTCCGGCGAGAGCAGCGCGTTCACTTCGGTGGCGTTGCTCAATTTGATTTTGTAAAACCAGCCGTCGCTGTCGGGCGCGGTGTTCACGAGCGCGGGATTGTCCACCACGGCGGAATTGACGGCGGTGATTTCGCCGCTGACGGGCGAATAGATGTCGCTCGCGGTCTTGACGGATTCCACCACGGCGCAGGCTTCGCCAGCCTTGACCGTGCGGCCAACGGCGGGCAGTTCCACGAACACGATGTCGGTCAGCTCGGCTTGCGCGTGGTCGGTGATGCCGACGGTGGCGGTGTCGCCGCTGACGCGGAGCCATTCGTGGGATTTGGCGTATTTCAGATCGGAAGGAATGTTGCTCATAAAATTATTATTAAACCGGCCCGCAGATTACGCAGATTCATCCGGGCCAACAAACTCAAAATATCGCGCGAAGGACGCGAAGGTGGCGAAGGGAAGAAAGCTTTTTCCTTCGCTGACTTCGCGTCCTTCGCGCGACCCTGTTTTAATCAGCCCTTCTTGTAAATCGGCTTGGGGACGACGACGGCGGCATAATGTTTGCCGCGGATCTCGATCTCGATTTTCGTGTCCGGCTTGGCCAGTTCCGGCGGGACGTAGCCCATGCCGATGCCGAGATTCAGCGACGGGCTTTGCGTGCCGCTAACGACTTCGCCAACGCTCGCGCCATTCGCCCAGATCGGATAATGCGGACGCGGCGGTGCGGACTTATCGGTCATCTTGAACGCGACGAGTTTCTTCTTCACGCCATTCGCTTTTTGGTCGGCGAGCACCGCACGGCCATTGAATTCACCTTTGTCCAACGCGACAAAAAATCCGACACCGGCTTCAATCGGCGTGGTTTCCTCGTCGAGTTCGTGGCCGTAAAGCGGATAGCAGACTTCCGTGCGCAACGTATCACGCGCACCGAGGCCGGCGGGCTTCAAGCCAAACGGCTGGCCGACCGAAATAAATTTATCCCAAAGATGCTGAATGGATTCATCGCTGCCGACGATTTCAAATCCATCTTCGCCGGTGTAACCCGTGCGTGAAATGAGGACGCTGTGATTCTCAAACTTGAAGCCGCCGATTTGATTTTTCTTCAAGTCGTTCACAGCATTAACGCGCATCGCGGAACTGGACGCGCCGGGAATGACGGTGTTGATGAATTCCTGCACGCGCGGGCCTTGCACGGCGACAGCGGCGTAATTGTGCGAGGCGTCGGTCATTTTCAAATCGCCAGAAAATTTCGCAGTTTGCGCGTCCAACCACGCTACATCCGGCTCGATGCGCGAGGCGTTGATGATGAGAAAATAAACGGCTTCGGAAAGTTTGTAGGCGTAAAGATCGTCAATGACTGTGCCGCGTTCGTTGCACATCAAGGTGTATTGACCTTCGCCGGATACGAGCTTGCGGATGTCATTCGTGAGGACGGAATTCAAAAAACTTTCCGCGCCCGCGCCGCTGACGGTGACTTCGCCCATGTGCGAGATGTCGAAAATCCCGGCGGCGTTGCGGACGGCCAGATGTTCGTCGGTGATGCTCGTATATTGGACGGGCATTTCCCAACCGCCGAAATCAATGAGCTTCGCGCCCAGCTTTTGGTGCGCGGAAAAAAGTGCGGTGCGTTTTAACATGAAATTTTAGACACGGATTTCACGGATTAACACGGATTCAAATCAGAAAAACAATCTGTGAAAATTCGTGTAATCCGTGTCAAAGTTTTTTAGCCCCATTTCTCCGTCTTCATCTGCTCTTTCGGCAAACCGAGGTCGTGAACGACCAGATGTTCGGCGAAATCCACGAGCGCGTTCGGACCGCACGCATAGAAAACCGTGTTCGGCAAATCAGCGGCGACTTCCTTGATCCATTCCGGCGTGACGCGACCGGTGCGGCCAGTCCAATTGTCTTCCGGCGTGGCGCGCGTGCAGGTGACGAGAAATTTGAAATTCGGATTTTCTTTTTCTAGCTGTTCAAATTCCTGACGGAAGATGATGTCTTTCGGCTGACGCACGCTGTAAAGCACAGTGATCTTCGTATCCAATTTGCGCCGCGTGGCTTCGCGCGCAAACGCACGGAACGGCGTCACACCGGAACCACCAGCGATGCAGACGAGATGTTTGTTCGGCTCCAGCACCGGCAGGAATTTTCCGACGGGCGGGATGACGAAAATTTTATCGCCAGCCTTTGCCCAATCCACCATGCGCGTGCCCATCTTGCCATCGCGCTTGATGGTCACCTCGTAAAACCCGCGATCCAGCGCGCAGGACGAGAGCGAATAGGCGCGTTTGTAATTCATCGTGTCTGGCCAATACAGCGTGATGAACTGGCCAGTCTTGAATTCGGGATTATGTCCATCCGGCCATTTGAGTTTGAGGGTTTTGGTGTCGGGTAGTTCCATCGTCGCGGTTTCGACGATCATTTCGAGAATTTCTTTGGCCATAAGATAATAAAGTTCAAATAGTAATTTATTGAATTGCGGGCAAACGGGCAATGACTTCTTGCGCGAGCAATTGATATGCGGCCGCGCCGGTGCTGTATTTGTCGTAGTAAATAATCGGCTGGCCATGGCTCGGCGCTTCAGCCAGTCGCGTCGTGCGCGGAATTTCCGTTTCAAAAACTTTTTCGCCGAGCAGCCGACGAACTTCCTCAACAACTTCGTTCGATAACTTCGTGCGGCCGTCAAACATCGTCATCACCACGCCAAAAATGTGGAGCTTCGGATTCACGCCCGCCGCGCGCAACTGGTCGAGAATGCGGTTCATCATCGAGATGCCTTCGAGCGCGTAATACTCGCATTGCAGCGGAATCAAAATGCCATCGCACGCAGCGAAAGCATTGAGCGAAAGAATTCCGAGCGACGGCGGACAGTCTATCAAAATCGCATCGTAACGCCCACTGTCGCGCACCGGCTGGAGCGAAAGCGCGACGCGGTGCAAATGGTTTTCCAGCCGCGCAAGTTCGAGGTCAGCGGCGCACAAATCCATTTCGCTGGGAACAAGTTCGAGGCGCTCAAAATTCGTCGGCTTGATTTTTTCGAGCAACGAACCTTCGCCCAGCAAAACATGATACGCGCTCGCGCCATCTACTTTTTCCACGCCGACGCCGCTGGTGGCATTGGCCTGTGGGTCGAGGTCGAACAACAGAACGCGCTGGCCGAGCGCGGCGAGACAGGCGGCGAGGTTGACGGCGGTGGTGGTTTTTCCCACACCACCTTTCTGGTTGGCAACGGCGATGACTTTGGTTGGCACTGCCGCATTAAATGAAAAACGCGGTGGCGTTTCAAGCGCGCACCACGTTTTTTACTAACCAAAAATTACCCTCAATGACCGGTCGCCATGAAACCCGCCGGCTGGAACAAGGTCGAGCCGCCCGACTGCCCGAACAGCGTGGCCGTCGGCTGCAAGCTGGTCACGGGATTCGTGCTGGCGACGATGCCGGAATTGGAATTATCAATAGCCGCCACCAGCGGAGTTGCGGACAACGAAGCTACCGCATTGCCCGTTGGCGCTGTCGGCTCGGAAATGGCAATCAGGTTTTTGGAAGCGTGTTCCGAGCGTTCGGCAAAAACCACAACCCCAACCAGCAGCAAGCAAAGACTGGTGGCAAAAGTGCCAATCAAACCGGGACGAGTCTCGAAAATCCGGAAAATACTCACCAACCACGGGGCTTCGGCCTGGAGTTTTTCCGTCATGGATTGGGAGTAACTCGCCTCGCCCGCGCGGATGCGAGAAACGACCTGGCCGGAAAAGTGGTTGAAATAACCGGGCGGCGGAACTTCGTGCTGCTTTAGCTGCAATAGCTTTTTCAGCGCGTCAAAATTTTGTTCGTTTTGGTTCATGCTAATTTCGCGTATTCGGACAGGTAGCCTTGCAATTGCTGGCGTGCATAAAACAGCCGCGACCGCACCGTGCCAATGTTGCAATTCATGATTTCCGCGATTTCTTCGTGCGACTGACCCTGCACATCATGCAACACCACTACCATTCTGTGAGGTTCAGACAGCTTCATCAAGGCTTCGTTCAATTTTTTTTGCAGCTCCGTCAAGCCCACTTCCCGCACCGGCGTTTTGTCGGAAATCAGCGCGACCAAATCAGGATTATTCTCCGTATTAAAATCCAGATCGTTCAGGCTGAAATGATGTTTGTTCTTCCGCTGCTTGAGAAAATTAATCGTCTTGTTGACCGCAATCCGGTAAAGCCAGGTATAAAAAGTCGAGCCACCTTTGAACGATTTCAACGCCGAATACGCCTTGATAAATGCGTCCTGCGCGATGTCGTTGGCATCCTCGTGATTGGACGTCATGTGATAAACCGTCGCGTAAATCCGCTGCTGATAACGCTTCACCAATTCGTCGTAAGCTTCGAGGTCGCCGCGCCGCGCGTGCTTGACCAAATCACCCTCCAACATTCCGCCCGGCGTGTTAGAATCAACGATGGGAACTGGTTCTGACATAATCATTGAGCCAAAAGGCTAATTTTAAGGCTTTTATTGATTATTGATTGCATTTTGATTGACTTTCTGGCGTCGCGTTGGTATATTTAACTCTGAAAGAGAACATAAGCGAAAGCACACACCATGAAAACTAAAAACACCAGATCGCCCGGTTCGTTGCTTGTGCGCGGCATAAATTATTACGCTTTCTGGCGCGTCAAAGGCACGGATGGCAAAACCAAAGCCATTTGCCGCGCGCTGCGTGACGACAACGGCGCGGCCATCACAACGAAGCCGGAAGCTGAAAAAGCCAAGGCGCGGCTCATGGAAATCGTCAGCAAACAAAACGAAGTCGCTTCCCTGCGATCAATCCAACACGCGATTGACGACAAAGAAGCAGAGATTAAGCGCTTGAAGGATGAGCAAAATCCCCCGCTGGCATTGGCGCAAGCATGGCCGGCGTTTCTGCGGTCAACGGAGCGGCACGATTGCGGTAAGTCCACACTGGTTTCTTATGAGTCCTGCTGGTCGCGCTTTGAGACTTGGGCGCAAAGCGAACACCCGGAAGCCACATTACTCTGCGACATCACCTCGGACATCGCCAAAGCCTATCTCGAAAGCATGAATCACGGCACGATTGCGCCGCGAACATTCAACGCCCACTTGCATTTTTTGCGGTATTTTTTTCGTGTGCTGACAATGGAAGGACGGTTGACGGAAAACGTGTGGAAAAAGGCGAAGTCAAAAGCGGACATCATTCTTTCACGGCGCGATCTGACCGTTGACGAGTTGAAAAAAGTTTGCGATGCGGCGCAAGGTGAAATGAAATTGCTGTTTGCTATCGGCCTCTACACCGGCCTGCGGCTTGGCGACGTGGCGACGCTGAAATGGTGCGAAGTGGATTTGAAACGCCATCAAATCCGGCGTGTGCCGAACAAAACTGCGCGCCGTATGCCGCAAGCCATCACCATTCCGATTCACCCGGCTATTGCTGCGATGCTGGCCGACATTCCCGCCAATGAGCGCGATGCCGTTTATGTCCTGCCGCAATCGGCGCACACCTACTTGAAACGGGCGCGCTCAAAACTGACGCGGCAAATTCAAAAGCATTTTGAGACTTGCGGGATTAAAACCACCGAGGAGCGCGAAGTCGGCTCGCGGGCGCGGGTCGTGGTCGGCTTTCATTCGTTGCGGCACACGTTCGTCAGCATGGCGCGGGAAGCGGGCGCGCCGCTGGCCGTGATAGAGGGACTTGTCGGCCATCATTCCGTGAGTCTGACGCGGCATTATACGCACGTCAGCGAAGCGGCTTCACAGAATGCCATCGGGCTTTTGCCATCGTTGAACGGTGCGGCATTGGTTCCCGCCCGCGATGAAATTCTCCGGGACTTGATTGAGTCCATGACGACGGGAAACTGGCGCGAAAAAAAGGCCGCAGCGCTGGTGATGTTGGCGGGAGCAAGAAATTAAAAAGACGCCACCATGAATCCGCCAAACGCAACCATTTCACAGTTCGACAATGCAAAACAACGGGCCGAGTTAGAAATATGGCTGCGACTGGCAAAAGATTACTGGTTGGACATTCAGCCGTCCATAAAAGGGCGGATACTTAATGATATAGAGTTTTCTGTTGTCCAGCACGCTTACCACATATTGGAAGAAGCATTAAAACAGGTCAAAATCTGGAATTTTTCAATCGCCGATCCGAAAACTGGGCTGCCTTTGCTGGCACCAATTGAAGTGGATTTTTCGGCAGAGGATTTCCGTATGCCGGAACCCTTGAAAAATCGGTTTGCAAATAATGTGAAGCCCGAAGTTTTGGCCGATATAGCAGCGTCATTGACAAAAATCACCGCAGGGTTGACACCAGCAGAAGCAATTCGCAAGAGCCATGAATTGCTTTTGGAGTCGGAGCGATTCGTCGGGACTCTGCCGGCACAAAAACAAGAGTTGGTTGCCGAAATTGAAACGGCATTTTGCTTCGTCACATTCGCGGAGATTGAGCAGAGCAACAAAAGCAATTCAGGACAATTACCCTTGTTGCCCCCTCATCAGGTCAAACGTAAGGGAATGAGCGATAAGGAGCTTCTCAACAAATCGCCGCTGTCCATAAAAAGTATCAAGAAAGAATTTTTGAAATATTTAACAGAGTGTCTTGCTTCGATGCAACGAACTACCGCTGCCGATACTTGTAAGGGCAGCCATTTTTTTGAAACGCAACCATTTGGCCAGCCGAACGCCCCTGGAAATTCAAGTTCGATCATAGACATAATTGTTCAAAACAACCTCAATGGTTGCGTCAAAATCGACCAGAAGACAATTGCCGACTGGCTGAAAAAAGATCGTATTACGTTTTCAGACCTCTGCGCGGTGCGATGGAATCGGTTCAAAAAGAATCGACTGGGACAACAGGAACGAGCCATTAAGAGGGAAGCCAAAAAAAAGTCTCCTTCAACCAAAAGAAAATTAAAAATTATCCATCCAAATAGTGCAGGTTCGAGTCCGTTGGCCGCAGGCAAAAGCGAGAAGCAACCCGCGCGTAAAAAGCAGTCAATATAATTTTAGGGTTTCGGGGTGTTCCAAACCGCCTCTACGGTGTGATTTTCTTTCTCTGCGGTTAGTAAAACCGTCGCTGCGGTGCAATTTCTTCAACTCCTACAATCGCCTTCAATCCGAGTGCTAATAATGCGTAACCGACGGCGCGGAATACGCCGGAACAAAAGACTATGCAAGTTCACTTTTTAGAAATTATTAGCACGGCGTTGCAGGCGGACAGCACGGTGACCCCCGCCGAGCGCAAAAAATTCTTAAGGCTGCTTCGCGGTGAAACCGCGCCTACGCCGGACGGCAACGACAATCACCAGCCGCCGCAAATTTATTCGCGCGAACAGGCCGCAAAACTTTTGGGCAACAAGACGACGCGGTTTGTTGACCTGCTTTGTCGGCGTGGCTTGCTGAAAAAATTCACGCCCAAAGGAAATCAACGGAGCATCGGCATAACCGCCGAATCGTTTAACCATTTTATTGAAGGCGTCGAATGAAATCTCATCTTCGATTTTCCAAGGCATCTGGATCAACCCGCCACCGGGTGAAAAAAATCGTCCGCGCCGGGCTTCACCAAACAAAGCGGGCAATGTCGGCACGGTATCGCCGCGAATTGGCGGAAAGGCTGGATTATGGGCGCTGAAAACTCAACCGGCATCGCGACCAGCAGCACGGAGTTTAATCCTATCGTTTCTATTACAGATGACGCCCTCGGGCAACCTAGCCGGACGCTGCCGGTGGTTGAAATTGTGGATTTATTTCGAGCCGGCAAACATCGGCAGTTAGTCACCGAGATTCGGGAAACTTTTGCCCGTGTCTTGGCCGAGACAGGCGACTTCAAGGCTGCGAAGAAAGCCGCTGCCGCAGCTAAAAAGAAACTTCCCGGTGTAATGACCGGCGGTTTCTTTCACGCTAGAGGTGACAAGAATCTTGAAATCTATTCGCAGGTATTATGCCCCGACGTGGACGGACTCACTGCCGAACGTGTCGCCATTGTTTATAACCAGCTTGCGAGAGATCCGCATTGCTTCACTGCCTCCGTCAGTCCAACCGGGTCTGGCGTGAAGGCTTTATGCCCTACTACCGGCAATGCCAAACAACATGAACAAAGCGTGGCGGCCATGGCAAAGTATTTCCGCGAAACGTATGGGCTGGAAATTGATCCGGCTTGCAAAAACCTGGAACGACTATGCTTCGCGTCGGACAATGCAAGCGACTGGAACCACGCCGCAATTCCGTTTGACCCGCTGCCGATTGAGCCAAAGGTCGAGCGGGTCAAGACACAGGCCGCGCCATCGTCAATCCGATTTCCAAGCCGCACACAAATTGCAGAGCAAATTCTTGGCGCAATCCAATGGACGGATGAAAGCGGATTTTGCAAATGTCCCGGTGAACATCTTCACACGTCCGCAAATGGCGTGAAGGATTGCAAGGTGATGTTGGACACCGTGCCGACCATCAAATGCTTCCATGGCTCATGCGCTGGTATTGTGGCCGGCGTGAACCACGAATTGCGTTCGCAGATTGGAAAAGCTGAACGACTGGCCGAGACGAATCCAAATTATTCAGGCATCGCCATCGAGTATCTAGGCGCGGAAGCCGGGCAACTGACCGACGACCTGCCCAAACTGGTTGACGCCGCCGACTTCATCGCCGAACCGATTGACCCGCCCGCCGAACTGATTGAAGGCATTTTGCACAAGGGCAGTAAACTGGTTTTAGGTGGAAGCTCAAAAACTTTTAAAACATGGTGTTTGCTCGACTTGGCAATTTCTGTTGCTACCGGCGCGGATTGGCTTGGACGGCGGACGATACAAGACAAAGTTTTATTCTTAAATTTCGAGATCCAACCGCACTCATGGCAGCGGCGCATTGTCGCCGTGGCCAAGGCTAAAGGCATCGAGTTGTTAGCTGGGCAGATTGTGCTTTGGAACTTGCGCGGCCATGCCGCCGACTTCCGGCAGTTGATCCCGCGAATCATTCAACGATGCCGTGCGGAAAACTTCACGCTCATTATCCTCGATCCGATTTACAAACTTTACGGCGGCACGGATGAAAACGCTGCTGGCGACGTTGCTGCGCTTTTGAACTCGCTAGAAACGCTGGCGACACAAACTGGCGCTGCCATTGCATTTGGCGCACACTTCGCCAAAGGCAACGCCAGCGCAAAAGAAGCAATCGACCGCATTAGTGGCAGTGGAGTTTTCGCCCGCGATCCTGATTCGCTTCTGATTTTCACCCAACACGAAACGAACGACGCTTTTACCGTTGAGCCTATCTTGCGGAACTTCGCACCGGTTGACCCATTCACCGTGCGCTGGCAATACCCTTTGATGGAACTCGCCGCCGACCTCGACCCGTCCAAGTTAAAGAAGGTTGCCGGACGTAAAAAGGAATACAGTCAAAAGAAGTTACTCGCCGCCATAGCCGAGACAACCTGCGAAAATCCCATCAGTGTTTCGGCTTGGGCGCACCTGACGAAAACGCCCAGAAACACGCTTTCTGACTACCTGCCGGAAATGCGCCGTCAAAAGTGGATTGAAATCACCGGCAAAGGCAACAACGCCAGACAGTTTATCACCAATGAAGGCAAGGCTTTTATCAATGAAAAATAACCTGCCGGAATATAATTCCCGTCATGCTTGGCAATTCCCGTCATGCTGGCCTGCTGCCTGCCGGATATACTTTAGTATCCGGCATCAGCAGCAAACGCTACTAACAGCAGAACCAATTTCCGTCAGGGCCAAGGCATTTGCAAATTGCCGACAATTGAGAAGGAATTACCATGAACAATAAAAATCGAACAGCAAACCCACCACGCGGATTATCGGGGCCAATCTACGCTGGCATGAGCAATGCCTATTTCGGTTGGTGCAAACCCAGCACCGTCAAAGCCGCATCGGCGGCACCTGAATTGACTCCAGTGCCAGCTTCGCTCACCAGCGCCGGCATTGATTCCATCAAAGCCGAAGATTCAAAGCCGCCGACCAGTGGCATGGATCAGGCCGTGTGTCCCGCGCTTCCTGAAGCCAATATGACGGGCGAGATTGCCCCGGTCGAATCCGAACCGCCCACCGACAAACCCAGACGCCAGTGTGGCACAGCAGCGAATTTGATTGAACTTGTCCCACCGGAAGGGACGATTCCCAAAAAACAACTCATTGTCGAGTGGCGCGTTCGCTACGGAAATCACCAGAGGGGGCGAGCGCTACTCGAAGCGCTCATCGCGGATCGGAAACTGTTTGAATGGCACACCAAACGCGCCGGCACAAATCCGGCGAAGTCCATTTCCCGCCATCCACAACCACTAAAACCAGAATAAAGCCGACACTTTTCAACCAGACTATTCAAAGCAGTGGGAATTAGACGTGTGATTTGCTTTTTTGGGGTCTGAAAAAACTTCCATGACGCTGGCTTGGCTTTTAGCCGGTGACAAATATGCCATTTTCGCCTTCCAACAGCGCGGAACGCTACCCTTTGTGCTTCCCCTCCTCATTTCATTGATCAAAATCGACCAGTCCCCGCCGCTAAAAATCCGCCTTGGAGTCGAAAATCGGCTTAATAATTGCATTTTCCTGACTTTTTGTGCAACAAATTCAACGTTGTGCAGTTGCCTTGAAAAGTCTCGGACTTGTCCTCGATGTCACTCGCTAGTTTAAACGGCCTTTCCATCAGGACTTTTCAGCAAAATCTTCAGTGTGCTAATACAGTCGTGCGCGCCAACGGAAAAGATTTTTGCCGCGTCGCCAAAAATCTCGCCATCGTCGGCGATGACATTTCCGTCCGATGTTCCCGGCACATGTAAAGTAATTACAATCGGACGTTTTGTCCCGTCCCCTTTGCGTAGTGCGCGGCCTATGCGCTGGATGCGTTGTCGACGCGACTGCGTGGAAGCCACCAGTAATAGCCAGCCCGATGCTGTTATGCCTTCAATTTCGACTTTGCGAACCGTGCCGTTGCATTGTCCCATATAAAGGTAACTATTGACCTCGGCTATTTTTATATTGGCAAAGCCTAGCTTGCCTAGCTCCAAAACAATACGGCTGGCAGTCAGCGGATGGCCGCTGGCTCCCAAAACTTTCTTTACTAGCAGTGCAATACTCATGTTCATTCATGCTTTACAACAAATCGCAGCAAAGTGGTCACGCATGTAACGGCCAATTTTTATTCCTTTCGGTTGAGTGGTTTACTTCATTCTTCCTAAGTTTCGGTGTCGTGGTCGAGGTGGTATTTGATGTCGTAGCTGGCTTTGTTCATACCAGCGCTTCGCTGCAAACGATTTTCGGGACTGGCCGCGTAGTTGCGTGCAGGCCGCGCCGTTCAATCCAATCTCGCAGATTATGCTGGTCGTAAATACGGGCGAGCGCCTTCAAAAGTGGCTCGCCGCTCACGCCGTTCCGGCGCAGCAACACCAGTTCGCGGTTGACGGCTCGTGTCACCGCTCCCCGGAAAGATTTTTCCAGCACGTTAATCATCGCCTTCTGATCATCGTCCGTAGTGGCTCCAAATAGCACTCGCAACTCGCGCAGGATATAGTTCTGGCCGTGACTCAATGACAGTGTGTGCGTTCGCTCGGCCTGCCGGTGTTTCACTTCCTCGGCGAACTGGCGCAACACCCGCATGACGGCGGCATTGTAGTCCTGCGGCAATGGTTGGCTTTTCAGTTCCGGGCCGCATTTGATGGCACCGAGAATCCTTGGAACCTCTTTTGACACCACCGCCCCGGCCGCATCCAGCAGGTAAAGTTGTTGGAAGCTCTTGGCGCTGGTTCCTTCGGGATATGCGGCCTCGCAAAATACAAACTGTCCCTTGAGCGTGGACGTTTTGGCGGCGCGGATACCATCGCGCAAGTCGGCAATCCGCTCGTATTCCGCCGGATTCTCCTTTCGTAACTGGCGCAAGATTTCCTCGGCTTCGTTCAAGTCGAGAAATTCGTCTTCTTCATCCTCGAACAAGCTCAACTGGCCGCCCTTCTTTTCGTAAATGGCATACATCGCTTCTTCGTTGAGCTTTTCCGTGCGGTCGAGAATTTCAGAATCTTCGCCGATGCTGTCGTGAATTTCCTGAATGCGGTTATGCAGCTTGTCCTTCAAATCCAGATGCTTGTCGAGTTCCGTTTCCGGCAGAAAATTAAATCCATGCACGACATCATGGTCGCTGCCGATACGGTCAATGCGGCCAAAACGCTGGATGAGACGGACGGGATTCCAATGAAGATCGTAATTGATGATGTTGTCGCAGTCTTGCAGGTTCAATCCTTCCGCGAGCACGTCTGTCGCGATGACCGTGAACAATTCCTTTTCGCCCGCCGTGAATTGGTATTCAGGATTTGCCTTCGGCGCGAAGCGCCCGACGATGCGCGCCTTGCTTTTGTCGCCGCTGAAAATCACGTCAATGTCATCCCGCTTGCCGCCGGGATTCAGATTTTCGTGGAGATACCTCGCCGTGTCCGCGTATTGAGTGAAAATGAGCCGTTTGCCGTCCTTCAACGGCTTCTTTGCCAACTCGCTTTTTAGCTTCTGCAACTTCGCGTCCTGCTCCGGCGTGATGGGCATGACGAGTTCCAAAATCTTTTTTAACAGCCTCAAATCATGTTCAATGTCCGCCTTCAACTTATCTGAATGGAAATCGTCTATGTCGTAACGGCCGCATACCAACCGCAACGCATCCATGAATGCCCGCTCGTCTGTGTGGTTTGGCTCGTATAGGATTACATGCGCGTCCTCTCCGGCGGGGACAATTCCCTCCGCCAGCGCTTTTTGAAACCGTTCGTGAACCAGAATCAGGCGGCGGATGGTTTCTTTGAACGCAAAAACGCTCGACTCAAACCGCTTGAACAACAGAATGCGGATCAACCCACGCAAAGTGTAGCCTGCTCTTTGGAGGCTGGCATAAGGCTCGCGCTTTTGTTTTTCCTTTTTGACGTAGTGATGTAAGCCATAGCGCGCATACTTCAACTCGTCCGCCGCCGCCGTAGTGCTGGCGCCGGCCTTTTTCTTAGCTTTGCCATTTTTTTCTTTGCCGATGTAACCGCGCAACTGCTGATAAAGACCCCGATAGGTGTCTTCAATGCTGTATTCAATCGTGTCCAATGTTCGCTTCGGGAAAAACTGGTGCCGTCCGCCGACGAAAACATACGCCCGCTTGCGACCGTCGAGATAATCTTTGAACTGCGACGGGTCAACGGGCTGGTGCGTCACGGAATCAAAACCATACCAGCGCAAGATATGGTTGCGCGTGCGGCGGATGAGGATGTTCGACAACAACTCAGGCAAAGTCTTTTTTCCATCGTCTATCAGCTTGAAGTATTGTTTCAAGTCCGGCGGGTCTATCGGCAAATCCGTTTTGTCGTCCTGATGGAACAGCTTGATTTGTGCATAAACATCCCACGCACTTTTGTTGCGCGGTGTGGCGGTTAGCAGACAACACTTCCGGCCTGTGCTTAAGAATGCCTCTACCACCTTGTAACGCTGCGTGTCTCGGTGGCGCAGATTGTGGCTTTCATCAATCAGCACGAAATCACGGTCTTTGTAGAGGACGTTATCCAGCAAAAAACTCACCGCGCCATCGTCTTCCTCGCGCAACATTCCCATTGAAAGCACGCGGGCATTTAGCTGATACACCTCGTTGTATCGCTCCCACATTTCGATCAGCGGCGCGGGACAAAGGATGAGCGCCCGCGCATGATCCGTGCGCTCGAAATGTTTCACGATGGCCGCGCCGATATAACTTTTGCCTAAACCAACAACATCAGAAACAAATGCCCCGCCGTAATCCTTCAACATTTGCACCGCCTGCCGCACCGCTACTTTCTGAAAATCGGCCAGCCGCTTGGTGATTTCATCGTCCCACAAAATATCTTTGTCGTCCTCGCCTTCAAGCCGGTCACGCACCAGCGCGTAGATCGTTTTCATGTAAACGTCATACGGACTGACGCCCGCCACAGCCCAGGACTGTTTCATTTCAGCCATCAGCGATTCGTCAAAATCCTGCGACTCGTCCCAAAGCTCATCAAACCATTTGCCTAGCTCCGCATGATTGTCATTGCCCTGCACCAGCACGTTCAACTCCGTGTTATGCGTGACGCCGGACAGCGTGAGATTGGACGAACCGATGATGGCAAGGCCGTTCTCGTGCCGCTCCACCGGCTTGCCGCTTTTATCAAACACCTTGCCGTAGTCAAAAATGTAAGCCTTCGCGTGCAACCGGCCTTTGGTATAAATTTTCACCTTGAGCCGCTTTTCCTCCACCATCCGCACCAGCGTCGTCACCACCGCCTGCGCGGCATCCGTCTGATCCATCAATTCGATGGCCGACCGGATGTTGCCCGCCGTTTCGCCGGCAATGCGTTTCGTGTCCGTGCGTTTGGGATAAGCCTCGGCTTCCGCCGCCTCCGCCACCAGTTCCAGCCGCCTGTAGCCCTCGGCCAATTGCTCCACCGTCTCGCGGTTCGTGGTGTTGCCGATGAGCAACCGCAATTCTTTCATGTCCGTCAATCGGTGCGCGATGCTTTCCAGCCCGGACAGGAAAAAATAACCGACCGCAAACCGCGCCGACTCCGTGGACGACAAGATGCGGTTGATGTGGTCAACCAGCTTTTCCTTGCGATTGTCTATGATGTCGTGTGTTGGCATTTGAGATTCATTTGTGGTCTTTCACGATCGTTGATATGTGCCGACGAATTTCCTCTGCGTTCTTCTTAAGCAAAAAGAATGTTCTGGCAGTGTTTAACTCTCGTTTAGCATACAAAGACAGTTCTTTTTTAGGGAATGATGTTAGCCAGCTAACACATCTGGAATGTGGAAACTCCTTGCGAGTTGAATCGTAGAAATACGATCCAGTGACAACTCCGAAATAGATTTTCATATCTAATCGGCAAGGATATAGGATATTATCTCCCACCTTAACTTCATGAACAAATCGAAAGAATTTGCCTCCTATTCCTTTTATGGCGGTTATCCCTTCGCTGGCGTGGCGAGATTTGTAGGCCGTGTAAAATGCTTGTCTATCTTTTGGAAGCGCTCGCATATCCTTCATGCCTTGTTCGATTAGCACTATTACGCCATCATTAATAAAAAGGCTGTGTGCTGCACTTCCATGGTCAGCACTTTCTAATCCGGCGCGAATCACCCACAGCGGTGCGTTTATTGGATGTGCTTTTCCTTTCATAATTCATATATCTTCAACTATTCTGACTTCTTCACACGTAAGGCCGTAGAGTGTGTAAACCAAATTGTTGAGATCATTTTGTAATACACTTATATCGCCATCTGGACTCTTTTCTAAGACAGCAAGAATCTTATCTACGAATGAACACACTTTATTACTTCCATGATCGGTCAGATTTGGAACAGGCAGGTCGTTAATCATGTCCTTCGTGAACGTTGTCCCCTGATTGTAACTTGATGCAGGGTATTTTTCTTTTAAGTAATAGAAGGCAACCTTGCTATTAATAATACCAAGCAGGAACTTAAGCGCCTCCAATTTATCAGATGTTATCATGAGCGTAGTCTTGCCGGGGATAATTGTTCCATCCGAATCTAAACACGCATCAAGAAGGTTTAATCTGGGATTTCCCATTTGGTTTGTAACCCACGAACGGCGTGGGTGGTTTTCGTGATTTTCTGCCTGCTCCCGGGATTTGCAAGACATTTTTCCAGTCCGCCC
>CAILDU010000208.1 GCA_903833055.1 uncultured Verrucomicrobia subdivision 3 bacterium
CGTGATTGTCGTCGCCAGCGTCTCGTGCATCTACGGCATCGGCAGCAAGGAAGATTACGCCGCGCTGCTCATTCCCGTCCGCATCGGCCTCGAATTATCGCGCGAACAATGTTTGTCGCGCCTCGTGGATATGCAGTATTCACGCAACGATATTGCGTTCGAGCGCGGCAATTTCCGTGTGCGCGGCGACACCGTGGAAGTCTGGCCGGCCGGCCGCGAAGACGGTTTGCGAATCGAATTTTTCGGCGACGTCATCGAAAAAATCACACGCTTCGAGCCGTTGACTGGAAATAAAATTGAAGCGCTGCTAGCCAACACAATTTTTCCCGCGAAACAATTCGTTACGACCGGCGACAAAATGAAACGCGCCATTCTCGCCATCCGCGAGGAACTGGGAATTCGCATCGCCGAGTTTGAGCGTGATGGAAAATTGCTCGAAGCGCAGCGCATCAAAATGCGGACGGAATTTGATTTGGAGATGATGGAAGAAATGGGTTTTTGTTCCGGCATTGAAAATTATTCCCGCCACATCGCGAATCGTCCGCCCGGCTCGCGCCCGACGACGCTGTTTGATTTTTTTTCCGACGATTACCTGCTCGTGCTGGACGAATCGCACGTCACCGTTTCGCAGATTGGCGGAATGTTTGAAGGCGACAAATCGCGTAAAACGGTTTTGGTGGATCACGGTTTTCGTTTGCCAAGCGCGCTGGATAATCGTCCGCTAAACTTCCTGGAATTTCAAGGAATGCAAAACCAGACGATTTACGCGAGCGCCACGCCCGCGCCGCGCGAACTCGGCTGGTCGCAAGGTCACGTCGCTGAACTCGTTGTGCGCCCGACGGGATTGACCGATCCGCGCGTCACCATCAAGCCGCTCAAAGGTCAGATTGACGATTTGATGGAAGAAGTTCGCAAGCGCGGCGACAAAAAAGAACGCACGCTCGTCACGACTTTGACCAAGCGCACGGCGGAGGAACTGACGGACTACCTGCGCGACATCGGCATCCGCGTGCAATATCTGCACAGCGAAATCGGCGCGATTGAACGCGTGGAAATTTTGCGTTCACTTCGCAAAGGCGAATTTGACGTGCTCGTGGGAATAAATCTTTTGCGCGAAGGTTTGGATTTGCCGGAAGTTTCGCTCGTGGCGATTTTGGATGCGGACAAGGAAGGTTTTCTCCGCAGTGAAACGAGTTTGATCCAGACTGCCGGACGCGCCGCGCGGCATTTGAATGGCGAAGTGATTTTGTATGCCGACGTGATGACGCAGAGCATCCAGAAATTTCTCGCCGTCACCGAAAAGCGTCGCGCGCGGCAGATCGCTTACAACACCGAGCACAACATCACCCCACGCAGCGTGAGCCGCGCAGTCGAAGAAAGTCTCGCGGTGCAGGAAGATCAACACGCGGCGGCGATGGGCTTGCTGCGCGAGACGACGACCGACTTGGACGTGACCGAAACCATCCGCGAACTCGAAGGCGAAATGCTGAAAGCCGCCGAAGATTTGCAATTTGAAAAAGCCGCGCTGCTCCGCGACCAGATCAAGGAACTCAAACACATGATTGACGGCACGAAATCCGAAGCGAAGCCGGCGAGTTATCGAAAATCAAAACGCGCGAGGAAATAAGTTTAGTAAGGCGCAACAATCGGCTCGAATTTCATTTCATTAAAATCGTGAAGGCATTTCTGATTTTGAATGCCATCGCGCTTAAGAAATCCCGCCCACAATTGTCCGCGCGTTGCCCAAACTAAACGGTTCTTATCCAAATCAGCCCATTCCCAATCGGGACATTTAATCAGCTTCTCTGACCGCGAATGTTTCAATTCATGTTCGTCCCAATAACAACCTTTTCCT
Source organism: uncultured Verrucomicrobia subdivision 3 bacterium (assembly GCA_903833055.1). Classification (GTDB taxonomy): domain Bacteria; phylum Verrucomicrobiota; class Verrucomicrobiia; order Limisphaerales; family UBA11358; genus UBA11358. The sequence goes on from CAILDU010000208.1 coordinate 1,856, forward strand.
ACGGGAGCGTTGATTTGTGCGTGAGCAATTTTTCGCAGCATCCATCCGTCGCTTAATGGCTTTTCAAAAATATGAATCTTTTCCAACGATGCTTTTTTTTGATAAATCCAGCCGTCTCTTAACAAACAAGGATAATAAACACCCAAGCATTCACCCTGATGATATTCCTGCTTAAACTGCATGTCCCGCTGGAATTTCGGAGATTCTTTCAATGTGGTATGTCCATGGCCATCGTTCAGCCAGAATTTTTTATCTGTCGAAAATAATCCGCCGCCATTCCAGCAGTCACCTTTGGCATATAAAGAAATCGCTTTCAGATAAGGTGTTTTTGAAATGGCAGTCCATGCTCCTTTTGTTTCCGATTCCCATTTACCATTCATCGCAAAATAGATGAAGTGCTTGCCGTCAGGAGAAAGGTCTGAACGGCGCTCATAAATTCGACCGCGCAACCATTGACCTAATTTGAATTCATCTGTTTTTCTGTCCCAAAGAATTGTGCAGACGCTTTTTGAAGGGCCACGGCGAATGACAATTCCTGTTAGCTCATTTCGAGCGAGTATCACATGCAAACGTGCGGCAAATTTTCCCATTTAAGAAAGCGCCGGCGGCGCGACATCTTTGTAGAACCAAACCCAAACCGAATCAAGCTCCGTAGGAGCGGCATATTCTGACGATTTTCGCTCCTGTCCGTCTTCGCTTCACTACGACGCGACAAGACGGAGCTTGGATTTTTTTTAATTCCGGTTTCTACAAATATGCCAGCTCTGACGGGCTTCCGCGCAAATGCTACTTCGCCGCGTTCGCGCCTTTGACGCGGAGCTGAATTGAATAAAGCGATTCCGTCGCGGTGATGAAAAGCGTTTTGTGGTCAGCACCGCCAAAACAAACATTGGCCGACCATTTTTCCGGCACGTCAATGTGGTCAATCTGTTTTCCCGCTTTGTTAAAAACTGTCACGCCGTGGCCGGTGAGATACAGATTTCCTTCCGCGTCAATCGTCATGCCGTCCGAGCCGAGCGCGCAGAAAAAAGTTTTGTTCGTCAACGTTCCGTCCGCCACGATGTCGTAACGCCACGTTTTGCCATCGCGAATGTCCGACACAAAAAGATTTTTGCCGTCCGGCGTGCCGGTGATGCCGTTGGGTTTTTTCAAATCGCCCGTCACTGGCGCCAAAGTTTTTTTGTCGGGCGCGAGATAAAAAACTTCCTCGTTCGTCAGTGCCATCATCGTGTGATCCCACCATTTGCGGCGGTAAAACGGGTCGCTCAAATACATCGCGCCGTTGGGCGCAATCCAAACATCGTTCGGGCCGTTCAGGTATTTCCCGGAAAAATTCGTGACGAGCACGGTCACGGTTTTGTCCGGCGCGATAGACCAAAGTTGATTGTGCTCGTCCGCGCAGGCGATGAGATTTCCCTTCGCGTCGAACATCATTCCGTTCGCGTAACCGGACGGCTGGAGAAAGGTGGAAAGTTTTCCGTCCGCGCTCCATTCCATGATGCGGTCGTTCGGCTGATCCACGAAAAATAAATTTCCGTGCGCGTCGAGCGTCGGGCCTTCAGTGAACGCAAAGCCGCCGGAAAGTTTTTGCAGTTTCGCATCGGATGCCACGACGCCATCCGCGAACGCCGCCGCCGTTGCCCACAAAATAATTGCCGTGAAGATTATTTTCATACCCGCCAAAAATCTGGCCGGAATCGGCGCGGGAAGCCAACAAAATCGTTCCTTGTTTTTCCGACGTTCGTGCCGCATCTTGCGGACGACTTTGACGATGAATCCTCAAACCAAAAAAGCGGTGCGGTTTTTGCAGAGCTGGGTCATCAACACCGCAGCGGTGCTGGTGGCGGCGGCCATTTTGCACAAGCACATCACTTACGAGAACAAGCTGCAAAACCTGCTTATCGCCTCGCTATTATTGGGAATTCTCAATGCCTTCGTCCGCCCGATTTTGATGCTGATCGCGCTGCCACTGCTGATTTTCACGCTGGGCTTGTTCACGCTCGTCATCAATGCGCTGCTGCTTTATTTCGTCGGCCAACTGCTACAACCCAGTTTTTATGTGGACAGTTTTCGCTACGCATTTTTTGGCGCGCTCATTATCAGCGTCATTTCCATCGCGCTGAATGTGCTGACCGGCAATGCGCGCGGCAGCATCAGAATCCAGCGCGGCCCGCCGCCCGGCCCGCCGAAAAACCCCGGTGGTGGTAATGGGCCGGTGATTGATGTGTGAAAATAATTTTAAGTTTTTAATTCTTAATTTTTAGTTTGGGCGGCGCGCAATGCAACTGCTTCAACTCAAAATTAAAAACTAAAAATTCAAAGCTTTGTAAGCCGCGCGCAACGTTGGAATTCCCTGCGCGTTAAAATCCCGCTCGAAGTCCGTGGTGATTTCCGTGAGTTCAATGGGCGATGTAACTTTGGAAAAATCCTTGGCCGCGTCAAAAACTTCGTTCATCTGCTGGAAATAATCTGCGTCGTCCGTGCGTAAAAAAACGATGCCGCCAGGTGCGAGCGTGCGGCGCGCGAGCGCGGGGAAATTTTCGTTGATGAGGCGATGATGGCGATGCTTCTTCTTCGGCCACGGATCGGGAAAATAAATGTGCAGCGCAACAGCGGCGTGCGGCGGAATCAAGTATTGCAACAAGTAAGCGGACTCGATGCGAATGCCGCGCAGATTTTTCAATTCAAGCTGACTGCCTTTGCGATGGAGTTTCTCGATGCGACCAAGCAACCGTTCGACGCCGATGAAATTTTTCGCCGGATTGCGCCACGCGTATTCGACAAGAAATGAAGCGTCACCACAGCCAAGTTCGATTTCCAGCGGTTGTGGTTGCGGGAAAAGCGTGGTCAAGTCCAGCGGTTCGACGATGGAAGGCAGTTGGACAACAAGATGGTTTGGCTTTTCCATTCCGCAATTGGCCGTCGAAAACCCGAAAGTTTTCCCGAAAGTTTTTGAAAATGGTCGGGGCGGTGAGATTCGAACTCGTTATGGCAAGTTTGACGATACCATTGAAAACACAGGGTTATCAATAGAATCAATGGTTTCAATGTGATTCCGCGTTTTCGTTAAGATGCGTCGAAATGCAACAAAACCCCTTTCAGATGATAGAAATAGATAGATAGCTTTATGCGCGGCGTTCATTTGCCGACAAGCATAGGCGGCGCTCCACCCGCCGGCAATCCGATTCCCGTCACAAATTATTTCGGTTGGACAGCGGTTGAACGTCAGTGGCGAGGTAATGAGTAAGACTTGAGCCGGGCGCTGCACTCCGCGTTGAGTGACGGCGCATGAAGATACAACGCCGAAAAAGAAAGTGCCATTGCTGCCAGCATTGGTTTCACCCCAACCCCAAAGCTGCCTTCCGCCAAAAATACTGCTCGCGACGGCGCTGCCAAAAGGCCAGCAAAGCGGCCAGCCAGAAACGCTGGCACGCCCGACCAGTAAACCGCACGCGTTGGTGTGGGCCGGAAGAAGTGGCGCGCGTCCGCGAGTGGCGCGAGAAAAATAAAGGCTACTGGCGGCGGCGCAAAAAGCCAGTGCGCTACAAGAAGTGATAGGTCGGAAAGGCGGTTCCTGATTATTATGGAATAATTGTCCCTGCCAGAGCCGGGATGATTTGTAAAAACCATGAACCACAAACGAACGCACCGGAGATGAGTCGAGCTGACAAAGAGCCTTGGGTGAATTGCGCGGCCGTGTATGTGCGGATGTCCACGGAACATCAACAATATTCGACAAGCAACCAGATGGATGTCATCCGCGAATACGCGAAGCGACGTGGCCTGACGATCGTGAAGGAATATTCCGACGAGGGCAAAAGCGGGCTAAACATCCAAGGGCGGGATTCACTCGCGCAGATGATACGCGATGTGCAAGAGGGGCGGGCGCAGTTCACGAATATCCTCGTTTACGATGTAAGCCGGTGGGGTCGCTTTCAAGATGCCGATGAAAGCGCGCATTACGAATACACCTGCCGTCGAGTAGGCGTGGCGGTCCATTACTGCGCGGAACAATTTGAGAATGATGGCAGCCCGATGTCCTCGGTCATGAAAACCATGAAGCGGACGATGGCGGGCGAATATAGCCGGGAACTTTCCTCCAAAGTTTTCCAAGGTGCCTGCCGGCTGATTCAACTTGGCTACAAGCAAGGCGGGACGGCGGGGTTCGGATTGCGACGGATGCTGATTGATCAAAATGGCGAGCGCAAAGCGATGCTCAAGATGGGCGAACACAAAAGCATCCAGACCGATCGCGTGGTGCTGGTGCGTGGTCCGGAGGAAGAAATCAAAATCGTGCAATGGATTTTTCAGATGTTCATCGGTGGCGGGAAAGCTGAATCCGAGATCGCGGCCAGCCTCAACGCGCAAGGTGTGAAAACGGATTTCGGGCGGGAATGGAACCGAGGCACGGTGCATCAAATTCTCACCAACGAAAAATACATCGGCAACAACGTCTATCACCGGACCTCCTGCAAACTCAAAAAGAAGCACTGGGAATTTATTGGCTATGAATTAGTTTGGTATCCAAACCGGATGTTGCAGGCGATAAAACCGGGCTGAGTTGGTAGCCGGATCATTTACTTGATAAGTGCCAACCGGTAAGTTGGTAATGATTTGCAACGTCTGCCAGTTGGTCTGTCTAATATCATCCTGATATTGCAAGTTATAGGTTCGTCC
>CAILDU010000209.1 GCA_903833055.1 uncultured Verrucomicrobia subdivision 3 bacterium
ACGTGGAGCGCGTCGGCATTGTATAAAAAGAGCGTGCGGCAAAGCATGTAAACACCGGCGGCCACCATCGTCGCGGCGTGGATCAAGGCGGACACGGGCGTCGGGCCTTCCATCGCATCCGGCAACCAGACGTGCAGCGGGAACTGGGCGGATTTGCCAGCCGCACCGCAGAAAATTAAAAGACCCGCAATGGTCGCACTGGCTCCGAGCGCGGCGGGATTTGAGACCATGGCATTTTGTAACGCAGAAAAATTCAGCGAACCAAGCAAACCCCAAACCATCAAAATGCCCGCGAGAAAACCAAAGTCGCCGAGGCGATTGGTGATAAACGCTTTTTTTGCGGCGTCGCCGGCGCTGGGTTTTTCAAACCAGAATCCGATGAGCAGGTAGCTGGATACACCGACGAGTTCCCAGAAAATGAAGGTCATCAGGAAATTATTCGCGAGCACGATGCCGAGCATTGAGAAGGTGAACAAACTTAAGAACGCGAAAAAGCGCGCCTTGCCCGCATCTTCGTCCATGTAGCTGTAGGAATAAATGTGGATCAAGCCGCCGACGCCGGTGACGACGAACAACATCATCATGCTTAACGCATCGAGCTTGAGGCCGAAATCCACATTCAAACCGCCGATGGTAAGCCAGTTGACGGACGATTCACCGCTGTAATGAATTCCGTTGGCGTTGACGAACAGGCAGGTCATCACGAAGCCCGCCGCGACCGCGCCGATGGAGATGAGGCTGCTGACGGTTTTGCTCCGCAAAGTAAAAAGCGTTATCACCGCCGCTGACAGCAGCGGCAGGAACAAAATCAGCCAGGGTAAATTTTCGTATTTCATTCTGCTGCTCCCATCAAATAACCTGGGGTCAACCCTTTTTCTCTAAACCAAGCTTTCAACACGGTCTTGCTTGTTGAAAGTTGAGAATCAATTTCAGAATTTGGCGGCGACGACCACTGTGTCCAAGTCAGCAACCGGCTTGTCATCGTCTTAATCTTTTCCCATTCGGCTTCGGACAATTCCCGATAAAAAGGCCGCGTCCGATCGTCTTCGTCAATTATGTCAAGTTTCGCGCAAACCGCAGACTTGAAAATTTCTGACCATGCCATAATGGACTTTGACGAATAAATTCGTTCGAGTTTAATCCGGGTTTGGTCATTTGCAGACGCGGTTGGATTCCAACTGGAAAGAGAAAGGTCGTAAAAAAGATTCATCAACCGGATGTTGTTGTTAATCTCGTGATCTCGTTTGTAGGCCGATGACGCAAGATTATCGCCGACTGGTTCGTCATTGAGAAAATTCGCAAAGAACGACTTTGAAATCATATCCACGGTTAGCGGACGTTCATTTGAACCACGATTGCCAGTGGAAATCAGTTTTGCCATCCGGTTGTCGCCGTCTTCCAAAATCGCATTAAACAAATAGCTGCGGAATCTTTTGTTGCGCTCCGCACGAGTCATTGTTGGGTCTTGCACTCGCTCCAAATACGCCAAAAAGCCCGACTCGCTTTTTATCTCTTGGTCTTCCCTGTTTTTGTAATCTTCAAAATCTTTTCCGAACTGCCCGCCGAGTTTTAGCACCATCACTGACGCAAAAAAGCGCGTTTGTGCAAACTTGTCATGCGCTGAAATGTTTGTTTGGTTTAGAACGCGAAGGTCGGGATCAATATAGACTTTGCACTCAAACTTTTTCCGTCCCACCCAAAGTAGTGCCGCAGCTTTGTGCTGTCCGTCAAACAACACCACCTTGCCGTCAGCGATTCGACCGATTGACGGTTGAAGCACAGGATGATTGAGAAAATGGCGGAACAAGTCGAAAACCTTGTCAAAAATCAAGAACCGTGGTTGCAGACCAAACTGGTGATCCTCGTCGTCATCACTGTCAATGAGTTCTACCGGCAATGTTGCATAAAAATACTTCCATCCAGTCGTCGGACACTGAACGAGGTCGTAGGTAAAAATTCCAAGTGCCGACTCCAATTTTACTTTGCCGTCATTCTGCGTGATTACGCAATGCGCGCCGAAACCCGGAATTTGGTTCCGACTCTTTAGGAACAACAAAAGATTCTTTAGAGTTAGTCTATCTCCAGTTGCAAAGAATTCTTGAAGCTGAAGTTTGACCCGAAAATCTTCCAGCGGCAGCATCCCTTTCGCTTTGTTATGATGCTCGCACATCGGCGCGATGTTATCGAGTTCACTTCGGCCACCCAATTCAAAGGCTCTGATGTGGTCAAAATGGAGTGATTCTTCTTCGGCGATTGCATGGCCGGTGGCAAAACAAACGCGACCGTGCCTCTGAAGAATTACAGTTTTTTCTTCAGGAGTCAGTTGGCGCTTGAGTGTTATTGCCATGATTAGCTCAAATCAAAGTTTCATCGAGGTCAAATCTTCGACGTGCGCGGACTGGCGTTTGCGGTAGAGCGCCACAATCAGCGCGAGGCCGACCGCCACTTCCGCCGCCGCCACGGTGATGATGAAAAACACCAGCACCTGGCCGTCGAGCTTGTTGTTGAACCGCGAAAAGGAGACGAGCGCGAGGTTGGCGGCGTTGAGCATCAGCTCGAGCGACATGTAAATCACCAGCAGGTTGCGCCGCATGATGACGCCGAGCAACCCCAAGCTGAACAGCATGAAGCTCACGAACAAATAATGATGGAGGCCGACGTGCATAAATTTTTAACCAGCGTATTTTTCCCACTGCTTCATTCTTTTATGAGCTTCTTCAATCTCCTCTTCATTTTGAGTTTGCATTCCGTCTAGCAAACTCATGTGAGCCGCAAAAAAATCATTCAGCTCTGAATCTGGTATTCCATTTGATCTCGCTCGCGTCCACCAACCAAAGACGACAGCGCGTTTGCCATCTTCTGACTCGAACTTTCTCATACCAAGCGACTGGCCTCCAAGAGTTGCGTAGCCAGCGGACTTGAGCAATTCCCTCATTTTCAAAGGCAATCCTCCACGCAAGATTTCTGCGTGTGCCTCACGATGCTGGCCTGAATCGTCTGGGCTTCCAGTTACGAAGTTCAGGCCGCAAATTCGGCAAAGTTGTGATTCACCAGACATTTTATTCGAGTTTCTTTTTGCTCAGGAGAATCACGCCGATCATCGCCACGAGCAGCAGCACGGAGACGATTTCAAACGGGAGCGTGTATTGCGTGAACAAAAGTTTGCCGAGCGCGTAGGTTTCACCTTCGAGCGTGGGCGGAGCAGCGTTAGGTTTGATGGAAGCGAGCGACTTGATGAAAATGCTCACCACGATTCCGACGGAAACCAAACCAGCGGCAAGGCCAAAGAATTTAATGCGGCGCCGTTGCTCTTCTTTCAAATCGAGCAACATGATGACAAACAGGAACAGCACCATGACCGCACCGGCGTAAACGAGGATCTGCACCGCCGCGAGGAAGAACGCATGCAGCAGCAGGAACAAACCGGACATCGAGATGATCGTCAGCACGAGAAACATCGCGCTCGTGACCGGATTGCGGCTGAACGGGTTCGCGACGACGAGGATGGCGCACAGCAGCGTCAACGCCGCGAAGACGTAAAAGAAAACGTCTTCGACCGCGCCGCCACTGACCAAGTTGTTGATTTGTTCCATTGCTGATTAAGGCTTCACTGGGAAACTTTCCTGCGCCTTCGCTTCATCGAATTTCAATTTCCATTTCTGAATTCCGCCAACTTCACCGCCGAGCGACAGGAGTTTTTCTTTGTTGTAAATCATTTCGCTGCGGCTCAGGCCGGTCAGGGAATAATCCTGCTGCAGGAAAATCGCTTCTTCCGGACAGACTTCCTGACAGAAGCCGCAGAAGATGCAACGGAGCATGTTGATCTCGAACTCCGCCGGCATTTTTTCGGCGTTCGTGCGATCGGATTTCTGGCCGTTCTGACCCGGCGGCGTGATGCGGATGGCTTTCGGCGGGCAGACGAATTCGCAGAGTTGGCACGAAACGCATTTCGTGTTGTTGTCCTGATCCTTCACGAGATACGGCGCGCCGCGATAACCCGTCGGCAGCGTCCATTTCTGCTCGGGATATTCCATCGTCACGACCTTGCCGAGAAACAACGTGTTGTAGGCGTGCTTCAGCGTGACTTTCAA